>CAIOIJ010000164.1 GCA_903858325.1 uncultured Actinomycetes bacterium | reverse complement strand
GATAAGACATCTGCACGTCTGCATGTATTCCGTTCGCTCACTCCAACAGAGGAGACATCATGGGCAGAAGCTTTCCAAAAGGCACAAGGCAACTAGGTGTCTAACGACGCAATCTCTGCACGAGGCGATCTTCGTCTCACCAGAATCACTAAGTCGTATGGAGATTTCAACGCTGTTGACGATCTCACTCTTACAATTCCTAAAGGTTCTTTCTTCGCATTACTCGGTCCTTCGGGATGCGGTAAGACAACAACGCTTCGTATGGTTGCAGGTCTTGAAGAGCCAACAGTTGGCAGTATTCACTTAGGCGATACCGATATTACGACAACTCGTCCATATCAGCGACCTATCAATACTGTTTTTCAGAACTACGCGCTCTTTCCGCACCTCACCATCTTTGAAAATATTGCTTTCGGTCTGCGTCGCCGGGGTATCAAAGATGTGAAGGAGCAAGTTGATAAAGTTTTGAATTTGGTTGAGTTGCCGCATTTAGCAGGGCGTAAACCAACGCAACTATCTGGCGGTCAACAGCAACGTATTGCTCTGGCTCGCGCCATCGTCAATCGCCCAGCGCTCTTACTTCTCGATGAGCCACTTGGTGCACTCGATCTCAAACTTCGTCGCCAGATGCAGATAGAGCTCAAGTGGATTCAACGCGAAGTTGGACTTACATTCGTTCACGTTACTCACGATCAAGAAGAAGCTATGACAATGGCTGACACGATTGCAGTAATGAATGAAGGCCGTATCGAGCAGATGGGTTCACCTGCAGATCTTTATGATGATCCAGAGACAGCTTTCGTTGCTAACTTTTTAGGCCAATCAAACCTCATCAAGGGGCGCATCGAGGGCACCGATGGTGACAACCTAGTTGTCGATCTCTTTGGACAAAAGATTTCAATGCCAAAAAAGCGCAGCCACGCCGTTGATAATTCAATGTATGCAGGAATTCGTCCAGAGAAATTCCGTATTTCACTCACCGGTACACCGACTCGAGGAAATACTTTGACTGGCGGCCACATTGAAGATGTTTCATACATCGGCGTAAGCACGCAATATGTAGTTGCAATGCCTTGGGGTCAAGAACTAATGGTCTTCGAGCAAAATGATGATGGCGTTGCGCCATTTGATAAAGGTGACGAAGTTGTTATCTCGTGGGAGCCAACTTTTACATTTGGCCTTCGCGGTGATGAAGATATTGAAGCTGGTACTGAAGTAAATCCAGAGGAACCAGTAGACGAATGAAAATAGGCAAAGCACGGGTTCCATACCTACTGCTTCTTCCTGGTTTTGCCTTCCTTTTTACTTTCTTTATTCTGCCTATTCTCAACCTTGCACAAACATCTACTCAGACTCCGATCTCAGGTGGAGATACTGGTGAATATGAGCAAACCTTTGCTTTTAGCAATTACATCAATGCTTTTGTGGATAATAAGGAGCAATTTGGCCGCTCATTTATTTATGCAACTTTGACAACAATTTTTGCTTTGGCAATTGCATATCCGCTCGCCTATGCAATTGCTTTTAAATCAGGGAAATTCAAAAATATCCTTCTCGTATTAGTTGTGGCACCATTTTTTACCTCATTCCTACTTCGCACAGTTGCGTGGAAACAGATATTGGGTGAAGAAGGCTTTGTAGTTCCTACTCTTAGATCTCTTCACATTATTAGCCAGCAAACAACGCTAACTTCTACAGCTTTTGCTGTTGTTGCAGGAATGACTTACAACTTCTTACCATTTATGACGTTGCCGCTTTATGCATCTCTAGAGCGTATTGATCCACGCACCATTGAGGCCTCCGGTGATTTATATGCCAATGGGCTTACAACTTTTCGCCGAGTAACTGTGCCGCTTTCGATGCCTGGCGTGGTTGCGGGAACGCTACTTACTTTTATCCCTGCGGCAGGTGACTATGTCAACGCTGCAATTTTGGGAAGTCCAAATACAAAGATGATTGGTAACGTGATTGAGTCACGCTATTTCAAGATTGTTGATTATCCAACCGCTGCTGCCCTTTCCTTCACTCTGATGGTAGCGATCTTGATTCTTGTGACTTTATATATTCGCAAGGCAGGAACGGAGGAGTTGGTATGAGCCAGAAGATTAAGGATGCCTCCATCCCAACCATTCCAGCTAAGGCTCGCTTCTCACGTTGGTTTGGGCGCAACCTGCTTCGCATCTACATGATCTTTGGATTTACATATCTCTTTATTCCAGTTGCCTACACATTTGCCTTCTCATTTAATGACTCAGGCAAGAGCAACTTGATCTGGAAGGGTTTTACTTTAAGTAACTGGCAAAACCCTTGTGGAGCACCGGAGGTATGTAACGCGCTTGGTAACTCGATCAAAATTGGCTTACTCGCCACTATATTCTCAACAATTCTGGGAACAATGATTGCATTTGCTATTGGGCGATATCAGTTCAAAGGCCGTTCAAGTTCAAACCTGCTCATCTTTTTACCGATGGCAACACCTGAGATTGTTCTCGGTGCTTCTCTTCT
>CAIOIJ010000163.1 GCA_903858325.1 uncultured Actinomycetes bacterium | reverse complement strand
TTAGCTCCACCTAAAACAACTCCATAGGGAAGGTCTGGGCTCTGCGTAAGTTTCTTGAGAACTTCAACTTCGGCCGATACCAAAAAGCCAGCTGCATGTGGAAGCAAACGTGGAAGATCATAAACAGATGCATGTTTGCGATGCACTGCACCGAAACCATCACCAACATAGAAATCAGCAAGTTTGGCGAGTTCAGCTGCAAAGACTGCGCGCTCACTCTCTTCTTTACTAGTTTCAGCGGCGCTATAGCGAATATTTTCGAGGAGCAAAATTTCACCAACTTTGAGAGCTGATGCAGCTTGTGAAACGTGATCACCAATTACTTGCCCCGGAAAGATAATTTCCATTCCAAGTAATTCACCTAAGCGTTTGGCTACAGGTGCCAGAGATAACTCTGGCTTAGCTTCACCTTTGGGTCTACCTAAGTGCGCAGCAATAACTATTGATGCACCTTTTTCAAGCAATGCTTTTATCGTTGGAAGCGAGGCTTTGATGCGACCATCATCAGTGATGACTCCATTTTTCAATGGAACATTGAGATCACAGCGCAGAAAGACTCGCTTTCCAACGAGTTCAAGAGTTGAAAGATCTGGCATTAAAGAGTTTTGCCAACATAGCTGATGAGATCAACGAGGCGATTTGAATAGCCCCATTCGTTGTCATACCAACCAACAATCTTTACTTGATTTCCAATTACTTTTGTAAGGCCTGAATCGAAAATACATGATGAAGGATCAGTCACGATATCTGATGAAACGATTGGATCTTCAGTGTATGAAAGGAAGCCCTTGAGCTCGCCTAGTGATGCAGCCTTCATTGCAGCGTTGATCTCTGCAGCAGTTGCTTCCTTAGCAAGTTCTACTGTGAGGTCAGTTGCTGAACCAGTAGGAACTGGAACGCGCATTGCATAACCATCGAGCTTGCCCTTGAGTTCTGGAAGAACCAATGAGATTGCTTTTGCAGCGCCAGTAGAGGTCGGAATCATATTTGTTGCAGCTGCGCGTGCACGACGAAGATCCTTGTGTGGGAAATCCAGAATAACTTGATCATTTGTATATGCGTGAATTGTTGTCATCAAGCCTTTGACGATTCCCCAATTATCATTGAGAACCTTCGCCATTGGTGCAAGGCAATTTGTAGTACATGATGCATTTGAGATCACGTGATGATTTGCTGCATCGTAATTCTTATGGTTTACGCCCATAACGATGGTGATATCTTCATCGGAGGCTGGTGCAGAAATAATTACCTTCTTGGCACCTGCAGTGATGTGCTTCTTCGCATCGGCTGCCTTTGTGAAATGACCTGTTGATTCAACAACAACATCTACACCAATCGATCCCCATGGGAGGTTTGCTGGATCGCGCTCTGCAAAAACTTTGATTGTCTTTCCACCGACTGTGATTGTGTCATCAGTGAAAGTTACTTCTAGACCAAGGCGTCCCAAGATTGAGTCGTACTTGAGAAGGTGAGCAAGAGTTGCATTGTCAGTGAGATCGTTGATTCCAATGATATTTATATCTGGGTTTGTGAGGCTGGCGCGAAAGAAGTTACGTCCGATGCGTCCGAAGCCATTGATTCCTACATTTATCACTTTTGATTCCTCGCTTAAAAGAGTGGCGGTTAGATTCGAAATTATCTAGCTCGCGGATAGGGCAAATAATCTGCCACAACACTGGGGTCGTGGCTCATACTATCAGTGGATGTAGGACTACTCCCCGAGCAAATCAGGGGAAAGACCAGCTTCGGTATCTGGAATTCCAAGATCATTAGCGCGCTTATCTGCCATCGCGAGTAGGCGGCGAATCCGACCAGCAATTGCATCCTTCGTCATCGCAGGAGTCGCAAGTGAACCGAGCTCTTCAAGACTTGCTTGCCCATGGTTAATGCGCAGTTCACCTGCCTCTTTGAGATGTTCTGGAATCGTTTCTCCTAATATCTCCATTGCCCGTTGCACTCGCGCTGCTGCAGCAACTGCTGCACGTGCAGAGCGACGTAAATTTGCATCATCGAAATTAGCTAAGCGATTTGCAGTTGCGCGAACTTCTCGACGCATGCGTCTTTCTTCCCACGCTAAAACACTCTCGTGGGCACCTAGTCGTGTGAGTAGAACTCCGATTGCATCGCCATCACGAATTACAACGCGATCAACACCGCGAACTTCACGCGCCTTCGCAACAATTCCGAGTCGACGTGCAGCGCCAACAAGTGCAAGGGCTGCCTCAGGTCCAGGACACGTAATTTCAAGTGAAGAGGAACGTCCTGGTTCAGTCAACGAACCATGTGCAATAAAGGCACCGCGCCACGCAGCTTCTGAATCACACGTTGCTGCAGATACGACTTGAGGTGGCAATCCACGAACTGGACGACCTTGTGCATCGACCAAACCAGTTTGGCGAGCTAGCGCTTCACCTTCATTGATGACGCGGACAACATAGCGTGAACCTTTGCGCAGACCACTTGACGAGAGAACAGCTAAGTCGGACTCGTGTCCATAAATATCTGCAATATCTTTGCGAAGTCTACGAGCGCTTTGCGCAGTATCTAATTCAACTTCAATAACAATTTTGCCAGCTGCAATATGCAAACCACCTGCGAAGCGAAGCAGGGCAGATACTTCGGCTTTACGGCAACAAGGTTTAGTAATTGAGAGACGACTGAGTTCGTCCTTCACCGATGATGTCATTGCCATGGGGCTATCCAAGCAGGGTTTCGTTGAAAATGTGGCTCAAATGGGATGCTAATTTTTTTTCATCATGATGAACGCTTCCTGGCGCCTTGCGAATATCGCCAATAACGAGCTCTCCCCCGTATTCATTTGCTAACGCTTCCAAAGAAGTGCGATTTCTCACAACGGATGGGTCGACAAGGAAATAATCAATAGCTAAATCAGGCGCATATCGATGAAAAAGTTCAAGGTGTTCTTCAGGTGTAGAGCCGGCAAATTCATCTCCCGGCGTTTGAGGATGCGCATCAAGATTGAGAATCACTACTTTGCGCGCATTGCTTGCGATAAGTGCATCGCGTTGTTGCGGAACTAAAAGATGTGGAATCACACTTGAAAACCATGATCCCGGACCCATGGTTATCCAATCGGCATTGCTTATCGCGTCTAATGCTTCAGGTCTTGCACTCGGATTTTCAGGAATTATTGTGAGTGATTCGATTCGCCCCTTAGCAGTTGCAACTTCTTTTTGTCCCCGCACAACAATGCGCCCGGTAGATGTGATGAAGCGACCCTCAATATCTAATGGCACCGAAGCCATTGGTAATACTCGACCAATAACTTTGAGCAAAGTACCCACACGATCTAATCCTTGTACTGGATCTTCATCGCGATCCCACAATGCAGCTAATAATAAATTTCCAACTGCATGGCCATCGAGCTCGCCATTACTTGTAAAACGATATTGCATTATTTGCGCCCAGCTGCGACCCCATTCATCATCAGAGCAGAGCGCTGCGAGTGCCATTCGTAAATCACCAGGTGGAAAGATTGGAAATTCTGCCCGCAAACGACCACTAGAACCACCATTATCGGCAACTGTAACAATGGCCGTAATGTGATGCGTAATAGTGCGTAAGGCGCTTAGAGTATTAGCGAGTCCGTGACCGCCACCGAGTGCAACTACGCGAGGTGCGCTCATTCACGACCCACATCACGATGAGTAGCGTGAGCTGAAATCTCCAACTTCTGTGCATTGAGATTCAATAAGCGAGCCAATTCTTGCGCGATCGCAACGCTTCTATGTTTACCGCCAGTACACCCCACTGCAACGGTCAAGTACTTCTTGCCTTCGTGCAGATATCCAGGGATCATCAACTCAACTAACGAAACATATTTTGCAACAAAATCTTCAACACCTGCACTACCTAAGACTTCATTACTGACTTCACTCGATAATCCGTTGAGTGGTCTTAGCGCCGGAATCCAATGTGGGTTAGGAATATGACGACAATCTAAAACTAAATCGGAGTCGACAGGGATGCCATATTTATAACCGAAGGAAAGTATGTTGATACGGATTCCATCGAGTGTTCCTTGCGCAAATATCTCGCCAGTTCGTTTCTCCAATTGATGGACATTGAGATTAGATGTATCAATCACGATATCTGCTTGAGATTTCACTTCTTCTAATCTTTCACGCTCACGTGCAATACCGTCGACAATTCGATCCTTACCTTGTAGCGGATGCGGACGACGCGTTGATTCAAATCTTTGAACCAGCGCTTGATCGGTCGAATCCAAAAAGAGTAATCGATATTTAGAACCAGAATCGGTGATTGATTTGAGAGAGAGCATCAAATCATCAAAGAATTCACCTCCACGGACATCGACGACGACTGCAAATGATTTCGCTTCACTGCCAGTTCCCTGCGTGAGTAATTGCATCAGAAGAGCTGGCGGCAAGTTATCAACGACATACCAACCTAAATCTTCGAGTGCATGCGCCACAGTAGAACGGCCGGCACCGGACATTCCCGTAACAATAAGCATCTCTTTCGTCATCTTCCTATCCTGCATCATCTGTCAAGGACCCTCATGCGACTAAGAAATTTCACCTGTTGAAGTATTGATTACTTGCCCACCAATGTGGGAAAGATGCTCAAAGATAGCTGCCGCAATCTTCTCCCCGATACCAGGAATCTGAGAAATCTCTTGCGCGCTTGCTTTACGTATTCCCGCAACGGAACCAAATTTTTCCAAAAGTGCGTTCCGACGAGTAGCGCCTAAACCCGGAATCTCATCAAGTAACGATTCCAACATAACTTTAGATCGGCGTGATCGGTGAAAAGTGATTGCAAATCTATGCGCTTCATCTCGAATTCTTTGAAGCAAGTACATTCCTTCACTTGTTCTCGGAAGAATCAAAGGATCTTTAGAATCTGGAATCCATACTTCTTCAAGACGTTTAGCTAAACCACATAATGCAATATCGGTCACACCTAACTCAGCCATTGCTCGAGCTGCAGCGCTGACTTGTGGAGCGCCACCATCGACAACGATGAGTTGGGGTGGATAGGAGAACTTACTGAGACGCCCACCTAATTGCGCTACCTCTGATGCATCGACATCTCGATCATTGATGAGTCTTTTCAAGCGGCGCGAAATTACTTGATGGATTGCGCGAGTATCGTCAAAGCCCTCAGTCGTATCGATAATAAATCGGCGGTACTCGCTCTTCTTCGCAAGACCATCTTCAAACACAACCATGGAGGCAACTACTGAAGTTCCAGAAATATTTGATATATCAAAGCACTCAATACGAAGTGGAGTTCTAGGTAGGTCAAGCAACTCTTCAATCTCTGTAAGCGCTTTACCGCTTACTGCGGCATCGGTTGCGCGCTTACTCAAATACTGAATAAGGGCGTACTGAGCATTACGTTTTACCGTTGCCAACAATTCTGCTTTTTCTCCACGTTGTGGAATCTTCAAACTCACACTTGCACCGCGTATTCCAGAAAGCCATTCTTCAATTGCGCTTTGGTCGACTGGCAAATCTGAAATAACAATCTCGGCAGGAATATCTTGCGCAACACTTTGGCTATAAATTGAAAATAGAAGTGCGCCTATCTGATCATCTCCCTCGAGTGCTCGTTCTTGATCAACAATCCATGAGCGCGATCCTTTGATTCCTCCTTCTCGCACGGTGAAAAGGGTTCCTGCTGCATGAGCACCTTCTTGATGAAGCGCGATGAAATCTCCAGTCAGATTTGCCGATAGTGCTGACTCTGCTGATTCTTGCGCTTTCTCTAAAGCCGAAATTTGATCCCTAATCTTGAGAGCACGTTCAAATTCTTCGCTCTCTGATGCACGTGTCATCTCCTCTTTCAGAATTGGAAGAATCTTTCCATTTCCATGAGACATAAAGGAGGCGAGTCTTGTACTCAATTCTTTATGATCCGGTTGAGAAATCCAACCAACGCAAGGCGCAGCACATTTTCCAATGTCACCCAGTAAGCATTGACGTTTTGATTTGCGTGCTCGTTCGAAATTCCCGCTCGTGCATGAGCGAATTGGAAATATTTTAAGTATTACATCAAAAGTACTACGCAGGGCCCACGTGTTGATATACGGTCCAAAGTAGGTAAGACCTGGTCTCTTCGATTTACGAGTGATAAATACCCGTGGGAATTCTTCGCCTTCTGATATTGCTAGATAGGGATAAGACTTATCATCTCGAAATTGAATGTTGTATGTGGGCGCATATTGCTTGATCCACGAATACTCCAGTTGTAGAGCTTCGGTTTCAGAAGCAACTATGGTCCAATCAACACGTACCGCTTCGTGAACCATGCGATTAGTGCGCATCATAAGACCGCTT
>CAIOIJ010000162.1 GCA_903858325.1 uncultured Actinomycetes bacterium | reverse complement strand
CGCGGTGAAAAAGTTACAGTTGCAGTTCCTGTTCATACTTCTGGAGAACACGATCGCGATGGAATTCTTGAGCACGTCCACCACACAATTGAAGTTGAGACAGAAGCAACAGCGATTCCAAGCTTCTTCGAACTCGACCTCACAGGTCTTGCTGCTGGTCTCTCACTCTATGCAGAGGATGTAAAACTTCCTGCAGGAGTAACACTTATCTCTGATCCAAAGATGATTGTTGTTCACCTCTCAGAGCGTTCAACTGCGGTTGAAGAAGTAGCCGTTGTAGCACCTGCTGCAGATGCTGCTGCCGCTCCTGCTGCAGATGCAGAGAAGAAGGACGCGTAACACTTACTCTTAACCCATGACGTGGTTAGTTGTAGGTCTCGGTAATCCCGGGGATCAATATGTCGCCACCCGACACAACGTTGGGCAGATGGTTATTGATGAACTCGCAAAGCGCCACAATCTCAAATTTTCATCTCACAAATCACGCACTGACGTCGCCGCCTATAAATTAGGAGTCGGCGTCGATGCGCATTCAATCATTTTGGCCAAGTCACATGGTTATATGAATGAAAGTGGCGGACCCATAAAAGCAGTTGCCTCTTTTTACTCAATTGAACCTTCAAAGATCATTGTTCTCCATGATGAATTAGATATTGCTTTTGCCGCGATTAGAAGCAAAATTGCTGGAGGCGATAACGGCCATAATGGTTTGAAATCTCTGACTTCATCTTTTGGAACAGCGGAGTATTACCGCGTTCGTTTAGGCATTGGTCGCCCAATGGGCCAACAAGATCCTGCTGACTTTGTTCTCAAGCAATTTAGCAAAGAAGAGAAGAAAGATTTAGGGGAGTTCTTAGATCGCGGCGCCGATGTAGTCGAATCGTTGATTAGCGAAGGTTTAGAGCGAACTCAAACTAAGTTCAATTCCTAAAATTAACCTGTATTTCTAAGGCCAGCTGCAACGCCATTGATTGTCAGTAATAGAGCTCGATTCAATACCGATTCAGGGGTATCACCAGATTCACGTACGCGCTTGAGCAAATTGATTTGAAGTAAGTGGATAGGCGAGAGATAAGCATCGCGAACTTGCAAAGTACGAGCCAAAATTGGTTGATCCCCAAGAAGTGAGCTCTTCTTAGTGAGCAATAAAATTTCTGAAACCGTGAGCGCAAATTCTTCTTCAATAATAGTGAGAAAATGTTGTAATTCTTGCGGAACTAAAGCATCGACATAACGCTTAGCAAGAGCTAAATCTGTCTTTGCAAGTGTCATCTCGACATTGCTGATAAAGGTATTGAAGAAGTGCCAATCGTGAAGCATTGTCGAAAGAACTTCGCTCTTACCTGCTTCGCGCGCGGCTTTGAGTCCGGTACCTACTCCAAACCAACCAGGCACGATCTGGCGAGACTGGGTCCAACCAAAGACCCAAGGAATCGCACGCAAACTACCGAGTCCACTTGATGCATCAGGTCTGCGCGATGGGCGTGAACCTAAGAAAAGATTTCCAAGTTGTTCAACAGGAGTGGAAGCGTAGAAATATGCAGGTAAATCAGGATGCTCAACAAGTGAACGATATTGCTTGAATGAGTTATCGCTGATGAGCTCCATGCATTCATTCCAGTGAGCTAAATCTTCTGGTGCTTGTCGAGGCGCACGATTGAGAACAGTTGCTTCAAGTGCTGCGGCGAGTGTGAGTTCAACATTTTCGCGGGCAAGTGCAGGTAGCGAATATTTATCGCTAATAACTTCGCCTTGCTCGGTCATCTTTATTTGGCCATCAACTGAACCCCAAGGAAGTGCAATGAGTGCTTCATAAGTTGGGCCACCACCGCGACCTACAGAACCACCGCGACCATGGAATAAACGAAGTGTCACGTCGTATTTCATGGCAACGTCGCGAAGCTTTCTTTGTGCTCGGTGGATTTCCCACTGACTTGTAGCAATACCGGCATCTTTATTGGAATCGCTATAACCGAGCATCACTTCTTGCAAATCCCCACGCAGCGCAACAACTGCGCGATACGTAGGATTAGATAGAAGTTTTTCAAGAATTTCACCAGCTGCGCGAAGTTCTGCAACGGTTTCAAGTAGCGGAGCAAAACCAATAGTTGCTTTCTTTGTCGCAATATTGACTAGGCCAGCTTCTTGAGCAATAACAACTGCTGCAACTAAATCGTCGGCACCTTTAGTCATAGAGACGATGTAAGTCTCAATTGCTTGAGTACCAAATGAATCGATTAGATCGGCAATAGCTTTGAAAGTATCGAAAGTCTTTTGAGCGCTCTCATCGAGTGACTTTGTGTTGAGCGAGCTTCCTTTGTGAAGAATGCCTGTAAGTATTTCAAATCGTTCTTCGTGTGAACGTGTTGCATATGAACCATCACCGATTGCTTGTTCAAGCAAGTGATGATGCGCATCAGAATGCTCACGGATATCCATAGTCGCATGGGTTAGACCAAAGGCTGCAACGGTTCGAATTGTGCGCTCTAGTAAGCCGGTTGCAATCATTTCGCCCTTATGAGCAAAGAGTGAATCGCGCATCAAAGTAAGGTCTGCAAGGAGTTCGTTCATATCGCAGTAATCGCGGTGCGGTACATGTGGTGCACCTTTTGCATGGCGATCACGGGTCATTGCTAATCGGTGCACGATTGCAGTTGCTTTCAAACGGTACGGTTCTTCGCTATTGAGGCGCTTGAATCGTGGTTCAAACTCTGGAATGTATTTGAGATCTTCTTCAACAGATGCGCTGAGTTCTGGTGTTGCACCAACAATCTTTGTTGAAACAGAGAGCATCTGACGCAATTGATCCATTGCCGCGATAGTTACGCGAATTGCATGGCCCACTTGGAGCACCATTGCATCGCGCGTTACCTGTGCGGTGACATTTGGATTTCCATCGCGATCTCCGCCAATCCAACTACCGAAAGAGAGTGGGCGAGCGGTAACGGGGATATCGATATCCAAACGTTTCATTTCGCGGGCGAAGTCATTGAGAACTTCAGGAACTGTTTGACGGAATAAATCATCGAGGTAATAAAGCGCATTCATGGCTTCATCAAGAGGTTCTGGTCGATCTAAACGAAGTTCATCGGTCTGCCATAAAAGGTCAACGGTTTCGGCAAGGCGATCGCTTTGATTTGGATCTTTACTTTGATCAAGTAGATCTGCAACACGTCCTAATTTGTTGAGGATAGAACGACGTGCAGCCTCAGTTGGGTGTGCGGTAAAAACCGGACGAACCATTAGTTCGCCAACCCATTGTTCGATATCGCTACGAGTAAGTTCGTGGCCAGGAGTTTGTTCCTGTTGCGCAGTAATAATTCGGTTGACTGCGCGTGTAAGCCATGAGCCACCTTCTGAACGCGCATCAGCTAATACTCGTGAACGGTGTACTTGTTCTGCAACGTTTGCTAAATGAAAATAAGTACTAAAGGCGCGTACTAATTGGACCGAGTCTTCTACTGATAATGAAGCCAATAAATCTGCGCCGCCACCTTCGCGCACTGCTTTTCGTACTGCTTCAACAAGTGCTAAAAGTTCTGGACCTTCTTGTCTAACGAGTGTTTCGCCAAGAAGATCACCAAGGCGTCGAACATCGCTGCGTAGTCCTGCATCATCAGATGCAGAAACCGAGCCGACCAATGCGCGATCTCCCATGCTCTCCATGGCGTAATAATGACAGGTTTAGCGCTCTTCTAAGTACGGTAATAGAATTGCCAACGTTAGCCCCCTCCCACCTTGCGGAGTTGGGGCATTAAGTCGTTTCATGAAGAGATAGGGAGCAATAAATATGCGCGGCATACTCGCTCACCTTGCTCAATCTCAATATGTGAAAAATCAACTCGATGAGAATGCAACGATTGTTGCACCATCAGCGATTTATCCATTCCTCGTGGCACTGCGCGCAAAGAATGCACCAGTTCTACTTGTTACGAGCTCGAGTCGAAGTGCTGAAGATCTAGCAAGTGAATTACGTGATCTGCACCCAAATGTTTTGGAATTTCCAGCATGGGAAACTCTGCCTCACGAAAAATTGAGTCCTCGAAGTGACACAGTTGCACAACGCGTTCGAACTCTTTATGCCCTTGCAAACCAGAATGAATCCAAAATCCATCCCATAGTTATAACTCCTGTGCGCGGAATTATTCATAGAATTATCAAAGATCTAACAGATAAAGAATTAATCTGCCTTGAAATAGGTCAAGAGAGATCACTCGAAGAACTAGTGCGCCATTTATCAGATCTTTCTTACACGCGTACAGATTTAGTAGAGCGCCGCGGTGAATTCGCAGTACGTGGTGGCATCGTCGACCTCTTCTTGCCTTTGAATAATCACCCGATTCGTATCGATTTCTTCGGTGACGAAATTGAAGATATGAGCTACTTTGAAGTTGCAGACCAGCGCACATTCAAAGTCGTAGTTGGAGCGGTTGAAATATTTCCATGCCGTGAACTTTTGCTAACGGATTCAATAAAAGCGCGCGCAAAAGAGATCGCAGAGAAATACCCAACAGCTCAAGAGTTGTTAGTAAAAATAAGTGAAGGCATGACACCTGAAGGTATGGAGTCACTGATTCCATTACTCATCGATGAAACGTCATCCTTAGTCGAAAAAATGCCAAAAGATACCCTCGTTATTTTTATTGATTACGAACGTATAAAGTCACGCGCGGCAGATTTGCTGGCAACCAACGATGAATTTCTGGCTGCATCATGGTCTAACGCCTCATATGGTGGAAATGTTCCTATTCACGATGGTTCGCAGACATATATGTCATGGGAAGAACTTGCTGAAAATATTTCGCACGCTGGGCTAGATATTCAAAATTTCAATCAATTCGGAAATGATTTAGATCCAGATACTTTCTTTATGGATTGCACTCCAATTGATCCATTGCGTGGCGATATTGAGCGCGCTATCGCGCAATTATCTGCCGCGCTCGATGCAGGAAACTGCGTTGTTTTTGCAACTCATGGCCACGGAATGGTCGAACGTTATGCAGGAATCTTTAGAGGCGCAGATTTACCTGTTTATATAGTTGAAAAATTGGATGCAATTCCTACGCGCGGTTCAATTCATCTGACAACAACTTCACTCACACATGGTTTTGCAATGGATAGCGAAGATCTTTTCATCATGACCGAAAGAGATCTAACCGGCAGTAAAGGAAGTATCAAGGATGGAGAAAGACTTCCTTCCAAACGCAAACAGAGCATTGATCCACTAGAACTTAGGGCAGGTGATTTCGTTGTTCACGAACAACACGGAATCGGTAGATATATAGAACTTCTCGAACGAACCGTTGGTGGAGTCACGCGCGAATATGTGGTTATCGAATACGCATCCGCCAAGCGTGGACAACCAGGAGATCGAATATTTGTACCGACTGATTCGTTAGAACAAGTGAGTAAATATGTTGGCGGAGAATCACCGACAGTGCACCGCATCGGTAGTGGAGAGTGGCAGAAGGCAAAGGGACGTGCGCGCAAAGCTGTACGCCAAATTGCAGGCGAGCTAATTCGCCTTTATGCAGCACGCACGAGTTCGCCCGGTTTCGCATTTTCACCAGATACGCCATGGCAGCGCGAACTTGAAGATTCATTTTCGTATATTGAAACACCCGACCAACTTTCAACAATCAACGAAGTAAAGGCCGATATGGAGCGTCCGTACCCAATGGATCGCATCATTTGTGGTGATGTTGGTTATGGAAAAACGGAGATTGCAATACGTGCAGCTTTCAAAGCAGTCCAAGATGGCAAACAAGTAGCAGTGCTCGTTCCAACAACTCTTCTTGTTCAGCAACATTCCAAGACTTTTGCAGAGCGTTACGCAGGCTTTCCTATAAGAGTTGGCGGCCTATCTCGCTTCAATACGGCCAAAGAGAGCAAAGAGATTTTGAGTGAACTTGAAAGTGGAGTTGTAGATGTTGTGGTTGGGACCCATCGAATTCTCTCTGCCGATGTTCATTTCAAAGATTTGGGTTTAGTTATTGTCGATGAAGAACAGCGATTTGGTGTTGAGCAGAAGGAATCTTTGAAAAAGTTGCGTACAAGCGTCGATGTTTTAGCAATGTCAGCTACTCCTATTCCGCGAACGTTAGAGATGGCAATTACAGGTATTCGTGAAATGTCTACTATTACAACGCCACCAGAAGAACGCCATCCGATTCTTACTTACGTTGGCCCAGCAGAAGATGCGCAAATAACGGCTGCAATTCACCGCGAACTTTTGCGCGATGGCCAAATTTTCTATATTCATAACCGTGTCGAATCTATAGATCGCACGGCAGCGCGTTTACAAGAGTTAGTTCCAGAGGCACGAATTCGAGTCGCACACGGACAGATGAGTGAAGGCGCACTTGAAGATGTCATCTTGGCTTTCTGGACTCGCGATTTTGATCTTTTAGTCTGCACAACAATTGTTGAGAGTGGATTAGATATTGCCAATGCCAACACCCTCATTGTTGAACGTGCAGACAATTTTGGTCTTTCACAATTGCACCAATTACGTGGTCGAGTAGGCCGTGGACGAGAACGTGCATATGCATATTTCTTATATCCAGCAGATCAACCGTTATCAGAGGTTGCGCACGATCGACTTACAACAATTGCCGCAAATACAGATTTAGGTTCGGGTATGCGAGTTGCACTTAAAGATTTAGAGATTCGCGGCGCTGGTAACTTGTTAGGTGGTGAGCAATCAGGTCACATCGCCGATGTCGGATTCGATTTATATATGCGCATGGTCGGAGAAGCTGTACAAGATTACAAAACTGGAATTATTGAAACCGAAGAAGTTCATCACGAATGCAAAGTTGAGTTACCAATCAATGCGCATTTATCGAGCGAATATGTTCCTGGCGAACGACTTCGTTTAGATCTTTACCGGCGTTTAGCTGATGTTCGTAATAGTGAGGATGTTGAGGCAATCCGCGCTGAATTAGTAGATCGCTTTGGCGAACTCCCAGCGGAAGCACAATCACTTCTCGGAGTCGCATCGCTTCGAGCACTTGCCAAATCAGTTGGATTACGTGAAGTTGTTGCTGCTGGAAAATTCTTACGTTTATCACCCATCACCCTTCCTGAATCGCGTCAGTTGCGTATGTCACGGATGTACCCAGGATCTCTCTATAAATCAGCCCTCAATACGGCGATGATTGCTTTTCCTACGAGTAAATCTTGGAGCCCGTCACAAAGTGCTCTGGAGATAGTGGATACTTCTCTTCTGGCCTGGGTTATTGAGGCCGTTGACCAACTAACCGCCACTTCGAAAGCGAGCACTACGTGAAAAAGATTCTTGCCATCAGCGCAATTGCAGCAGCACTCCTACTCACTGGGTGTTCACAAGTAGGCGCTGCAGCAACAGTGGGAGATACAAAGATTACGCAAGCTGTTGTGCAGGGAAGCATCGATTCAATTCTTGCAGAGCGAGGCAAGATTGATATTTCACAAATGGAACTGCAAACAGGTGCAGAACTCAATCTTTCACAATTGCGTTTCCAAGTTCTAACAGTGCTAATCCGCGAAGTCGGAAAAGATT
>CAIOIJ010000161.1 GCA_903858325.1 uncultured Actinomycetes bacterium | reverse complement strand
GGAGCAATCTTTTCCATCTCAGCTTGTGCGCCCTTTACTGGACATACGTAATTTACATATGCAGCAACTTCGGCAGCAACTGCTGGGTCGTAGTAATAATTGATCATCTTCTCTGCATTTGCTTTACCTGTAGCTGATGCAGTTGATGGAATCATCAAGTTATCACCTGAAATAGTTCCGCCAGATTCTGGAATTGCGAAGTCGAATTTGCCCTTATTCTCTGAAGCGAGAATAAACATATCTCCAGACCAACCGATAACTGCAGTTGCATCCCCTGATGTGAGATCTTCTGCATATTCATTGCCCTTGACTCCACGGATCCATCCATCGGAAATCTTCTTAGCCATAAAGTCAACTGCATTCATAAACTGTGCTTCGGTGACTGTTGCAAGATCTACGCCTTGTGCCAACAGAATAATTCCGATTGTGTCGCGCATTTCTGTGAGAACAACAATCTTTCCCTTATTCTGTGGTGCAAAAAGGTCATCGAGTGTATGTACACCCTTTGGATTCTTTTCAACATTCCAACCAAAGCCAGACATGATGCCTTGCCATGTAAGTGATGATTCGCGCTTTGGATCATACGAAGGCGAGGCCAGTGAATCCAAAATATTAACCTTATTTGGAACATTAGCTACATCAAATTTTTGTGTGTAACCGAGGCGCATCCAACGAGCGGCCATCCAGTCTGTAGGAGTTACAACGTCGTAACCGATATCTTCGCCAAGCTTGAGTTGCGCTTGTACTTTTCCAAAGAATTCATCGTTATCGTTGTAATCTTCAAAATACTGAGCATCGATTCCTGTCTGCTCAGCAAATTTTTCTAGTGTTGGATATTTCTTTGTATCAGAATCAAAATCTAGATATAGCGGCCAGTTTCCCCAACGAACAGAATTTTCAGAAGAAGCACCTTTTCCGCCAGATCCACACGCTGCTAATAATCCTGCAGCACCTAGTCCACCTGCACCTGCAAGAACTGCGCGGCGTGAAACATGCGCTCCAAGGATTGAACGTGCTTCTGGTGAGAGTGAATTTTCTGTAGCCATACTGATTTACTCCTTATAGATTAGTAATTGGTAGTGCGGGTCAGGTTGGAAATACTACGCCCCAAGATTAGTCATCACATGCTTGATTCGGGTGTAATCCTCGAATCCATATGCTGACAAGTCCTTGCCGTAGCCAGAACGCTTGAAGCCTCCGTGAGGCATCTCTGCCACAACCGGAATATGTGTGTTGATCCATACGCAGCCAAAGTCGAAGGCCTTAGCCATTCGCATTGCGCGACCATGATCCTTAGTCCAGACACTCGATGCTAAACCGTATTCGACGCCATTTGCCTTAGTTACTGCATCGGCCTCATCACTAAATTTCTGAACAGTGATAACTGGACCAAATATTTCACTCTGAATCATTTCATCATCTTGCTTGAGGTCTGCTACAACAGTTGCAGGGAAGAAATAACCTGGGCGGTCGAGTGCGCTTCCACCGGTCATTACTCGTGCATGTGATGGTAGGCGATCAAAGAAAGCGCTCACGCGCGCTAGTTGATTGGCATTATTGACTGGGCCCAAGAAGACATCCTCGTGGGGGGCGCCAATTGCGATTCCCTTTGCTTGCTCGGTAAGAAGGGCAACAAATTCATCGTAGACAGTTGCTTCAACAATGACGCGCGTTGCTGCAGTGCAATCTTGTCCGGCATTGAAATAACCAGCGATTGCAATTGTTTCAGCTGCCGCCGCTAAATCAGCATCGGCAAATACAACAACAGGTGCCTTGCCACCAAGTTCGAGGTGCACACGCTTGAGTTGAGTTGCAGCTGATTGGGCTACTTGAATACCTGCACCAACGGAACCTGTAATAGAAACCATCTCGGGGCGCTTGTGTTCAACGAGTGCGCGACCTGTTTCGCGTTCACCGCATACAACATTGAATACACCTGCTGGCAAAAATTCAGACATTACATTTGCCATCCATACAGTTGAAACTGGTGTTGTATCACTTGGCTTTAGAACAACAGTATTTCCAGCTGCAATTGCCGGCGCCCATTTCCAGACAGCCATCATCATCGGATAATTCCAAGGAGTTACTTGACCAATAACACCAACAGGTTCGCGGCGGATAAAAGATGTCATGCCAGGCATATATTCAGCAGCTGACTTTCCTTCTAGATTGCGCGCAGCACCTGCAAAGAATCTAATTTGATCCACCATAGGTGGAATTTCTTCGGATGTCGTAAGTGAAATTGGCTTACCTGTATTACGTGACTCAATTTCAATAAGTTCGTCTTGCTTGCTCTCAAATGCATCAGCAATTTTTAGTAGCGCGCGCTGGCGTTGGGATGGTGTTGAATCACGCCAACCGGGAAAGGCATCGCTTGCAGCTTTAAATGCTGCATCGATATCTGCGCTATTTGATTTTGGAGCACTTGCATATGCCTGGCCAGTTGAAGGATCGATAATCGATGTTGTTTCGCCAGAAGTGCTATCTACTGATTTACCATTGATGAAATTTGCTAACTTTTCCATAGGCTCGAGCCTACCAATTGTGCTTATTTGTCACTAGTCCCAGAAGCTTTTTCGGCAGCAGCTAATTGACCACATGCCCCATCAATCTCGCGTCCCCTAGTGTCTCTCACGGTTACTGGAACGCCATAACTTTCGAGAATTCGAACAAATTCGGCCTCATCCTGGGGACGAGATGCTGTCCATTTTGAACCAGGAGTTGGATTCAGTGGAATCAAATTCACGTGGGCATTTCGGTTCTTGAGAAGGCGACCAAGTAAATCTGAACGCCACGATTGATCATTGATATCGCGAATCAAGGCATACTCAATGGAATAGCGTCGACCTGTCTTCTTCTCGTAAGCATCGGCAGCAGCGAGTACTTCTTTTACTTTCCAACGTGAATTGATGGGGACTAATGAATCGCGTAGTTCATCATCGGGAGTATGTAATGAAACTGCCAAAGTTACAGATACGCCTTCTTCGGTTAGTTTTTCAATTCCATTGACGAGCCCAACTGTTGAAACAGTGACAGAGCGAGCACTAATACCTAATCCATCAGGATTTGGATCTGTAATATTTCGAACTGAACGCATCACTGCGTTGTAGTTAGCTAATGGTTCGCCCATGCCCATAAATACAATATTTGAAAGTCGTGTTGGACCACCCGGCAACTCACCATCGGCGCAAGCACGTGCTGCCGCAACAATTTGTTCAGTAATTTCGCCAGCGCTCAAATTTCGTGTAAGACCTGCTTGTCCCGTTGCGCAGAATGGGCAGTTCATGCCGCAACCCGCTTGCGAGGAAATACATACAGTTACTCGATCCGTGTATCGCATCAAAACGCTTTCAACGAGCACACCATCGTGGAGTTTCCATAAATCTTTACGTGTCATTCCGTTATCGCAAGTTATAGATCGGACTAACTCAATTAGTTTTGGAGTAAGTTGGTCTGCAATCGTTTGGCGCATCTCTGCAGGGATATCGCTCCAAGTTGATGGATCGTGAGAGAGATGTGAAAAATAGTGTGTGGCCACTTGTGAAGCGCGAAAGCCTGGAAGCCCAAAGCTGGTTGCAAATTCTTTACGTTCAGATGGTGAAAAGTCAGCTAAATGCTTAGGGACTTTTTTGCGCTGTGGCGGTTCATCAAAGACTAATGTCAGATCGCTTGTCATAAGTAACGCTTCACTAATTCCAGCGCAAGCCATAGTGCGGGTGCTGAAAGTAGTACTGAATCAAGGCGGTCAAGCATTCCGCCATGTCCTGGAAGAAGTGAACCCATATCTTTGATTGACATATCTCGCTTCATCGCACTTTCAATAAGGTCGCCACATGTTGCAGTGAAAACGATCATAAGACCAACAGGAATTCCGATCCACCAGTGCATATGCATTACATAATGAAAAGCAATGATTCCACCGGCGACAGTAAAGAGGATCGAACCGATAAGTCCTTCCCACGATTTCTTGGGACTAATTTTTGGCGCAAGTGGATGCTTACCAAAAAGAACTCCAACAAAATATCCGAAGGTGTCATTACAACCTACAAGAATTACAAATGTCATAACGCGAGCAAGACCCGTACTTGGTCGGGCTAACAAAATTAGAAATCCCGCTAAAAAGGGCAGGTAGATAATTGTTAAAGTCGTTGCGGTAGCTCGTGCAACAAAACCTTCGGGGCCATGTCGCAAGAGGGAGATAAGAAGTAATGGAAAAGCGATTGCAGTTGCAACAGCTAAACCCGCAACTCCCCCGTTCCATGTGGCATACGCCAAGCCCAATGTGGCAACGATGAGTGATCGATATGAAATTTTGATATTTGCTGCATTGAATGCGCGGACAATCTCTCTAATTCCAAGAATTACTGCAACCGAGACCAATATTGCAAAAATTTCGCGCTGATACGCAAGGGTGAACCAAACAAGTGCAATCAGAGAAAGGCTAACGCCAATTGAAGGCAGTAACTTTCTTCCGGCACGCTTATTGATAGCCTCATTTATCGAATTGAAATCTGACACAAAAGTTGGAACTTCTCAGATTTCGAGAAGTTCAACCTCCTTATGCTTGAGCAATTCATCAACTTTTGCAACGTGATCTGCAGTGACTTTCTCAAGTTCTTTTTCACCGCGACTCAAATCGTCCTTACCGATGTGTCCATCTTTTTCCAATTTTTCTAAAGCTTCTTTAGCGGTACGGCGAATATTTCGCATTGAAACCTTTGAATCTTCGCTCTTACCCTTTGCCACCTTGATAAATTCCTTACGGCGTTCTTCTGTAAGTTGAGGAAAATTGATACGAATAACAACGCCATCATTGCCTGGATTTACACCAAGATCTGATTCGCGAATTGCCTTTTCAATTGCAGCCATTGCACCTTTATCGAATGGTGCGATTACTGCCATACGCGCTTCGGGAACCTGAATCGATGCCAATTGAGATAGCGCGGTATATGTGCCGTAGTAATCGACCATAATTTTGTTGAAAAGAGCTGGGTTGGCGCGACCTGTACGGATAGATGCAAAATCATCTTTTGCAACTTCAACAGCTTTGCTCATTTTAGAATCTGCATCCTTGAGGATGGTATTTACATCAGACATTTCAACTCCTCTTTAATACCTCAGCCGCTTATGCGACTAAGGTTCCGATCGCCTCGCCACGAACAGCGCGGCCAATATTTCCATTTTTCATTAGGTCAAAGACCACGATAGGCAGATTGTTCTCACGGCACAAGGCAAAAGCTGCTGCATCGGCAACTGCAAGCGATTTACTCAAAACTTCATCGTATGAAATTGTGTCGTACTTTGTTGCCTTTGAATCCTTCTTAGGATCAGCGCTGTACACGCCATCGACGCCACTCTTTGCAAGTAGAAGAGCTTCTGATCCAATTTCGAGTGCGCGCTGAGCAGCAACGGTATCTGTTGTAAAGAATGGCATTCCTGCACCTGCACCAAAAATAACTACGCGACCTTTTTCAAGATGGCGAATTGCACGGCGTGGAATATAAGGCTCGGCAACTTGTCCCATAGTGATTGCAGTTTGGACGCGAGTATCAACGCCCTCTTTTTCTAGAAAATCCTGAAGTGCGAGGCAGTTCATTACAGTTCCGAGCATTCCCATGTAGTCGGCGCGTGCACGATCCATACCGCGTTGTTGTAGTTCGGCTCCGCGGAAATAATTTCCACCGCCGACAACAATTGCGATTTGAACGCCGCTCTTGACTACATCTTTTATCTGTTTTGCAACATCTTGAACGACATCAGGATCAACGCCGATGCCCTTAGCTCCGCCGAAAACTTCTCCTGAAAGTTTAAGGAGCACTCTCCGATACGTACCTCGTGTACCGGGCATGAGTGCTCCTTACCTTCTAGTTCTTATTCGATATCGAAAGTCTATTGTGAACCTTCGTCGAAATTATTGACCCACGCGGAAGCGATGGAATGCCTTAACAGCAGTTCCAGCCTCGTCGAGGATTTGCTTGACTGTCTTCTTCGCATCTTTAGCGAATGACTGCTCGATCAAGGAAACTTCCTTGACGAAGCCAGTAACGCGGCCTTCGATGATTTTTGAAAGTGAAGCTTCTGGCTTTCCTTCTTCGCGAGCTGTCTCTTCTGCAATACGACGTTCATTTTCAATGAGGTCTGCAGGAACATCTTCGCGATTGACGAATTG
>CAIOIJ010000160.1 GCA_903858325.1 uncultured Actinomycetes bacterium | reverse complement strand
CTGCACTATAAGCGCTGAAATAATTACTGAGGATAAAATTATTCGTTGTAGTGAAATGTGTTTCATGATAGTTCCAATGCTTTTTCGAAAGCCACATGCATTTCGATATACAAAGGTAAGTACAACAAAGTAAAGTTACAATACTCAAAGTAAGGGTGACACTAAGAATAAGTGTCACCCCTCAGTCAAGGATTAGCTGCGTAGCGCTTCCGCAAGACTGCGGAAATCTTCTACCAAAATATCAATCTCTTCCTGGCCATGAGCCAAGCTGATCAACCATTGTTCATCAAGTCCCGGAGGCGTAATGACGCCGCGATTGAGCGACCAGAGCCATGAGAGCTCTGCGATTTTGAAATCAGTTGCTTTGTAATCGCGGTAGTTACGCACTGGCGAGGTTGACCAAGTGATGCAACCTTTTACACCAAAACCAACAGTATGTGCTGGTAATTGGTATTGCTCAATGATTTCAGTGATGCGTGCGAGTGCCTGCATATTGAGTGCTTCTGCTTTAGCAAGCGCCTCGTTTGTACAGATTTTATCCACTGCGCGTACGCCAGCCATTGCAAGAGGATTACCGTTGAATGTACCAAAGTGTGCAAGGCGGCCATCGGCTACTGCATCCATGTACTTCTTCTTGCCACCAAATGCAGCAAGTGGAACTCCACCGCCAATTGATTTAGCAAGTGTGATCAGATCTGGTTTTACACCAAGACGTTGTGCCGCACCTTGTGGTCCAGCAGTAAGTCCTGTTTTTACTTCATCAAAGATAAGAATGATGTCGTAGTGATCGCAGAGTGCACGCACACCTTCGAGGTAGCCAGCATCTGGAAGAACGATTGCGATATTTTCAAGAACAGGTTCCAAAATAAAGCAAGCAATATTTTTTGAATGCTCTTGGAAAATCTTTTCGAGTGCAACCAAATTGTTGTAAGGAACAACATAGACATCACCAGGAACGGTTCCTGCATAAGCAACTGCATTAGGTGACTCAGAATCGCCAGCCTCATTGAGTGCTGGTTTGGCAGAAACCATAAGTGGATCAAATGATCCGTGATATCCGCCCTCAATCTTTACAACGCCATTCTTTCCAGAATATGCGCGAGCAAGACGAGTGGCATACATAGTTGCTTCGGTACCAGAGTTAGCAAAGCGAACTTGGTCGATAGCAAAGCGCTTGCAGATTCGTTCGCCTGCATCGCGAGAAATTGGTGATGGTGTAACGAAGAGCATTCCCTCTTTTAGAGATGCTTCAATTTCGGCTACAACAACTGGGTTTAGGTGGCCAGCGAGCATTGCGCCAAAGCCCATAGAGAGGTCGAGCAAGCGACGTCCATCGACATCTGTCATCCACGCACCTTGTGCAGAGACGATTGAGATTGGGTATGGATCCCAATGTTGGAAGCTAGAAGGAACACCCAATGGCATTGTCTGCAGGGCAAGTGCACTCTCTTTTTCAGAGGCTGTGGTGTTTTCTTTAAAGCGCGCCCATTCTTGATCTAACAGGGCCTGCAATTTTGTTTCAGATAGCGGCTCGGATGTTACGGGTATCGATCTAAAAGTTTGCGCGTGGTTAGCGTGGGTTTTCATTTTTTGCATTTTCGATTCCAAGGCTTTCCCAGAATCCCTAATGCCTTACTCCCTACAGAGTTTGTTACCCCGCGAGTTTAGCAAGTAAAAACTTTAAAGCAAGCGCAAAATTTATTTATGCGTGTTTACGCGTGAAAAAAATGTCCTTATTTCATAAAAAGTGCGTTTAATCTTTTTGTTGTGAAAAATAATCCTATAGCGATCATTACTACAAAATAAAAGGCATGGCCTAAAAGGGCTGTATTTATTTGCCCTAGGGTCAATCCACGAACTAAATGAATTGCTTGTGAAAGCGGAAGCGCCTTAATAATAAATTGCAACCATTCCGGGAATACAGAGAGTGGATAAAAAGAACCAGAAAAAAGAAACATAGGCAACAAGAAAATATTAATAATTTCTAATTGTTGAAATGACTTCATATATGTAGTTAGTGCCATACCAACAGATGCAAAACCAAATGCAATCAATACTGCTGCTGGGATTGCCAAAATACCCCACAGACTTGGAATCAAGCCAAGTGGTGCGACAACTGCCATAAATCCAACACCATAAAGAAAACCGCGCATTAGCGCTAAACCAATTTCGCCAAGTGCAACATCTAGTGGCCCAAGAGAAGTTGCAAGCATGCCGTGATAAATACGGTCGTGATTGAGCTTGAAAAAGATATTCATGGTTGAGTCATAAATGGCGCCATTCATTGCGCTTGTGGCAAGAAGTGCGGGTGCTATGTAGGCGGCATAAGGAATGCTCAAGCCACCACTTTCGATATTGCCAATCAATTTTCCAAGGCCGTAACCAAAAGCAAAGAGATAGAGAACGGGCTCAACGAAGCCAGAGACAATGACCATCCAGGTAGAAGATTTGAATGCGATGTAACCGCGTTCGAAGATTGCTCGTGAGCGTCCTGAATAAACGCGCTCGCCTAGTTTGCCGCGGCGAGCATCTGCAATGGCAACTGCTGCGCTAATAATCATTTAGCTAACCTCTTGGTAAAAACTCGACGCGAAGAGAAGAAGCCAATTACTAAGAGAGAAAATAGAAATACGGTGTGAGTTATCGCCATCGATTGAGTCATTGCATGGCCATAGGTTAGGTAACGACCGAGTTCAGTTGAATGCCATAACGGTGAGATCCAGCCGATCCATTGTAAATATCCGGGCATTGATGAAAGCGGGTAAAAAGTTCCAGAGAAAAGAAAGAGCGGCATCATCACAAAACGATTGAAAATTACAAAAAAGACATTTTCATCTTTGAGGCGCCCCGCTATTGCTTGGGTAATAGAACCAAATGCAACACCGGCCATTACTGCAGTGGGAATAGCTAGCCAAGCTTTACTAGATTCCAGCGCTCCGAATGCCAACATGACAAACCAGTAAATAACTACTGTTCCGACTACACGAACGAGGGATGCTAAGAAAACACCGGTAGCAATTTGATTTCCAGAAATTGCTGTTGCATTCATTCCAAAGAAGTTCTTCCACCAATTGAAGCCTTCAAGTGTTGGGAATACAGATTCGTCGATTGCGCCTTGAATCGCGGCAGTTGCAAGAAGTGCAGGTGCTAGGAAAGTTAGGTATTTAACGCCATCAATTCCAGCAGGACCTGCGCTCTTATCAATGAATGCTCCGACACCAACACCGATGGACAACAGATAGAGAACCGGATTTGCGACTGCAATTGCCAGGATCATCCAGACCCATTTGAACATTGCAGTAAGGCGCGCTTGTGCAACATAGAGTGAACCGCGAGAAATTATCTTCTTTGAGTCAATAATCTCTAACGAGCCGCGTCGTTTATCTACGATGCTCATTAGTCAACAAGTGTTCTTCCAGTGAGACGCAAAAAGACATCTTCCAAAGAGGAGCGACGCACCAATGAAGTCTTTGGATGAAGCCCTGCACTATAAATTTGCTCCAGTAATACTTCGCCATCTTCGTGATAAAGCAAAATGCGATCGGGTAATTCTTCGATGCGTTCGCACATATCGCGTAATTGATTAGCCATTTCGCTATTGCGCTCTGAGCCAAATCGAATTTCAAGAACTTCCTTTGTTGAATAATCCTTAATCAATTGTGCTGGGCTACCTTCGGCCATGATCTTGCCTTTATCCATAACTACAAGGCGGTCGCAGAGTTGCTCTGCTTCGTCCATGAAGTGAGTAGTGATAATTAGAGTTACGCCTTGTTCTTTGAGGCGAAATAAGCGATCCCAGAGGATATGACGTGCTTGTGGATCAAGCCCCGTGGTTGGTTCATCGAGCATCAAAATTTCAGGTTCGCTGACTAAACCGCGAGCAATTGTGAGGCGACGTTTCATTCCACCACTGAGTGATTCAACTTTCGCATCGCGCTTTTCTTCTAACTGGGCGAATTCAAGAAGTTCTTCAATTTTTGCTTTTAGAAATTTACGCGAAAGACCAAAGTAGCGACCATAGATGTAGAGGTTTTCACTTACCGAAAGTTGCATATCTAAGTTATCTTGCTGCGGAACTACGCCTAAATGAGCACGAATTTGTGGACCAAATTTTTCGGGATCCATGCCAAGAATCGTGAGATCACCAGATGTACGTTGCGACGTTGCCCCGATAATGCGCATCGTTGTTGATTTACCTGCGCCATTTGGGCCGAGCAGACCAAAGGATTCGCCCTTAGCTACATCGAAATCAATTGCGTCGACCGCCACAAACTCATCGAATTTTTTCGTGAGCCCTCGCGCTGAAATGAGTGGTGAAGACATTAGATAAGAATATCTGAAAACTAAATCTAAAAGGAATCAATGACCAGCACTTGGCCGGAATCCTCCTTGCTTTCATAGTTTTTTAACGCCAGCTGAGCAGGGCCTGACTCTGGGGCACCAGTTTCATTGTTAAATACTGACATATGACAAAAACATGTGAGTTGCACTTTACCCATTTCCACACTGCAGCCAGAGTGTGTGCAAACCACGTCGAAAATCTTTAGATCTTTTGAAGTTCGAGTAACAACGAAACCCTTACCTCGGGCGGCACTATCTTTTGGATAAAAAATCTTTGTCTCACCGTTCTTAATCTCATCAGAATTACATAAAAAGATTTCAACAACTGTTTTGAAGATTGGACGAGGTGCTGCGCTTTGAGTAGAAGCTGTTGAAGGAGTGGGAATTGGTTTTACAGATGAAGGCGCTAAAGGAACACCCCTATTCCAGACCAATTTCTTTCCACTTTTGATTGATGTGTACTTTCTATTTCGCCAGATAATTGTTTGACCTAATCGCGTTGGCTTTAAGCTTGGAAGTTGCGCTGCGAAAGTTGATTGGGTTTTTGCTAGTGAAATCGAAATAAAGGAAGCTATCAGCAATGCACGCCTATTCATTTTTCGCACCAACGCAAGCTAGAGTAAAAACAAGAAGAACCCAATATGAATCTCAGAATGTCATACATACTTAATAATCTGTTCATCTTGCCAGCTTTCAAAATTCTTGCTGTAACTCCTTGTTAGATGGCAACCATTCACTGTTAGTTATCTCTCTAGAAACTTGTAAATGAAAATATCCGCGAAGAGTTTCTGCAATGGAAACTTTCTTTTACTCACAAGGGGAAATAATGATCAAGAAGGTTGGAGTAATTCTTACTGCAACGATGCTCGGCGGAATTTTCGCACAAAGTGCATCTGCTGCAGATCTTCCAGTTTATGTTGTTTCAGCTAGCGCTGGAGCCACCATTTCAGTAATTGCAACTTCTGGCGACACAATCGGCGGTCAAGTTCTACGAGGTACTCCTGATGGAATGGGCGCTCTCAAGAACTCTGATGGCACCCTAACTCTTCTATCGAATCACGAAATGTCACTTTCAAATGCAACAGTGCAGAACACTAAAGCCGCCACTGGTACATGGGGTTCATCAATTTCCAAAATGATTTATGACCCTGCGACAAAGAAGATTACAAAAGTAGAACCTTTGATCAAGAACATGACGTATTACGATTACCTCTCACAAACATGGGGCGCTAGTTACACTAATTCTGTTCCAAGTAGTTTTCCTGCTATCGATCCATTTGGATCAGCGAATGGCACAAATGGGCTCAATCGCTTCTGCTCAGGAAATCTAATACCCGCGGGCGGGCTGTCGTACACCGAAATTACATCAGTCAAGTCAACAAAGGTTGTAAAGGGTAAGACAACAACAGTCACAACAAATAAATCAACAAAGTATGGATATGACGGTGCTGTTTACCTTACAGGCGAGGAAGGAAGCGAAGCATCCCGTGCATTTGCTTTCGACCTAGATGGCAACGGAATTCAGATTCCACGTTTTGGTCTTGGTAACTGGGAGAACTTCCTAACAAAGCCAAGCACTGGGAAATCTACAATTGTCATAGGCAATGAAGATAATGGTGCAACAAACAGCCAAGTATTTATGTATGTTGGAACAAAGCAGTCCAATGGTGCGAACTTTGCGGAAAAAGCAGGTTTCACAAATGGAAAACTTTACGCAATTGCTATTGAAGATATTGCTACTGACAATGCTTTCCGTGCAGCAAAGAAGATTGGCGAAAAAGTATCTGTTGGATTCAATGAAGTAAACACAGATCCACGTTTCGCAAACTTTGCGAATCAAGCACAGTATTCAGGAACAACATTTTCTAGAGTAGAAGATGGCGAATGGGATCCAAAAAACCCTAATGTTTACTATTTCGTAACAACGGAATCAAATAAAGACCCACTAGCAACAACGCCAAATCCTGATTTAGGTGCCACCTCACGCGATGGTGGAGCTTTGTGGAGATTGACATTCAAGGATGCAACTAATCCATTTGCAGGTGCAGATATTGAGATGCTTCTCAATGGAACAGAAGCACCATTGCTAAACAAGCCTGACAACATCGCAATTGATGAGAACGGATATATCTTGTTGCAAGAAGATCCAGGTAACAATGCACAACTTGCACGCGTAGTCGCATACCGAATCTCCGATGGAAAGCTCGCAACAATTGCTCAATTTGATGAGAAATACTTCAAAACAGGTGCAGCAGCGCTCCTAACTGTTGATGAAGAAACATCAGGTTCGGTAAATATGAATCAGTTCTTGAAAGCAAGCGGTGATACAAAATCTCACTTCTTCTTCAACGCACAAGTTCACACAACACTCGCTGCAGCACGTCCAGACCTTGGGCTTTCTGCCGCAGATCAAACTGCACTCAATACAGCCGGAATTGAAGGCGGTCAGTACTACGAATTAGTCATCGACTGGACAAAAGTCTTTGGCTAAAAATAAATAAAAAAGAGAGGTGGGGAAGTCGATCCCCCACCTCTCTTTTATTTTAAGCTTTGTAGTGATGTGCCATTTCACCAAGAGATTTATCCAACATATCGATACCAAGTTGGGCATCAGCTTCGGAGATATTTAGTGGTGGGTTCATATGTATGCGGTTGAAGTTATTGAATGGCATCAGACCATTCTTCTTACATGTTGCAACGATCTCATTCATTGCAGGGCTTGATCCGCCGTATGCAGCAATTGGCTCGCGGGTAGCGCGATTTGTAACGATATCGATTCCCCAGAATGCACCTTGGCCGCGAACATCGCCAACAAGTTGATGCTTCTTAGCAATTGCGTGAAGGCCAGGACCGAGAATCTTTTCGCCAATTATTGCGGCGTTTTCTACCATCTTCTCTGCCTTCATAACATCAATGGTTGCAACAGCAGTTGCGCAAGCAAGTGGATGACCAGAATATGTAAGCCCGCCAGGGAATACTCTTTCATCGAAAGTTG
This sequence comes from uncultured Actinomycetes bacterium, assembly GCA_903858325.1. Taxonomy (GTDB): domain Bacteria; phylum Actinomycetota; class Actinomycetes; order Nanopelagicales; family Nanopelagicaceae; genus Planktophila. The sequence goes on along the minus strand of CAIOIJ010000160.1, from coordinate 4,965 downwards.
AAACAACAGGGCCTGAAATAATTACGCCGCCAAGTGGCAAGTAACCAGATGTAACTCCCTTTGCAAAAACAATGAGATCAGGAATTGATTTGCTGTGTTGATATGCAAACCACTTTCCTGTGCGACCGAAGCCAGCCATAACTTCGTCACCAATCCAGAGAATGCCGTACTTATCGCACAACGCGCGAATTCCATCGAGATAGCCAGCTGGAGGTACGAGCACGCCTGCAGTACCTGGAACGCTTTCGATAAGAATTGCCGCAATTGTCTTTGGACCTTCGAAGATAATCGTTTGCTCAAGATGTTCTAGCGCTCGCTGGCATTCTTCTGCTTCGTTATTTGCCCAAAATGATGTGCGATAAAGATATGGTCCCCAAAAATGCACATGCCCCATTGAAAATTCATTTGGGAATCGACGTGGATCACCAGTTGCATTGATAGCTGAGCCAGTGTTGCCGTGATACGAACGGTATGTAGAAAGAATCTTGTGCTTGCCTGTATGAATTCGAGCCATACGTATTGCATTTTCTACAGCATCAGCCCCTGCATTTGTGAAAAATACTTTTTCAAATCCGCCATCAGCAACTTCGATAATGCGCTTTGCAGCCTCGTTACGAGCAATATTGGCATGCTGTGGCGCAATAGTTGTAAGCACGGCGGCTTGTTCTTGAATCGCCTTTACAACCGCTGGATGTTGGTGGCCAATATTTGTAAAAACTAATTGGCACGAGAAATCTAAATAATTCTTGCCGTCGTAATCCCAAAAATAAGAACCCTGCGCGCCAGCAACAGCCATTGGCGAAATCGTCTTCTGCGCCGACCACGAGTGAAATACATTCGCGCGATCATCTGCAAAGACTTGTGCGCCGAGTTCTGGATTAGCTGCTGGTTTTTCCACGGTATCCCCTTTTATTTGTAACCAATCTAATCATGACCGACGCCTAAAGGGGTAGTGGGCAAGGGTAAAAGCGAAGTAACGTATGCCCATGAAGAGAATCACACATTGGATAAATGGCGAATTTTCAACGGCTAATGCTGCCCGTACGGGAGATATTTACAATCCTGCAACAGGTGAAATAACAGGCACGGTCGATTTTGCTGATAGCGCATTAGTTGATCTTGCAGTCAATGCCGCTACTGAAGCATTCAAAACTTGGCGCCATAGTTCACTAACTAAGCGCACACAAGTACTTTTTGCTTTTCGAGAATTGCTCAATGAAAATAAAGAGAAAATAGCTGCACTCATCACAGATGAACACGGAAAAGTACTCAGTGATGCTCTCGGTGAAGTTACGCGTGGCTTAGAGGTAGTTGAATTCGCTTGCGGAATTCCTCACCTTCTCAAAGGCGGTTTCTCTGAAGAAGTTTCAACTGGAGTAGATGTCTATTCAATACGCCAGGCACTTGGTCCCGTCGCAATTATTTCTCCATTCAATTTTCCTGCAATGGTTCCAATGTGGTTCTTCCCGGTTGCCATCGCTTGCGGAAATACAGTTGTTGTAAAACCATCGGAAAAAGATCCAAGCGCAGCAGTATTTATGGCAGAGCTATGGAAAAAGGCTGGATTACCAGATGGTGTTTTCAATGTAGTCCACGGAGATAAAGAGAGTGTGGATGCGCTACTTACTCATCCAGGAATCAAATCAATCTCATTTGTAGGTTCAACACCAATCGCTCGATATGTTTATGAAACTGGAACAAAAGCTGGAAAGCGCGTGCAAGCACTGGGCGGCGCGAAGAATCACATGGTTGTTCTGCCAGATGCTGATTTGGAATTAGCTGCTGATGCAGCTATCAATGCCGGCTTTGGTTCAGCGGGCGAGCGTTGCATGGCAATTAGTGCACTCGTTGCAGTTGAGCCAGTTGCAGATGCTTTGATTGAAAAAATCAAAGTGCGCATGGCAAAGATTAAAACTGGCGATGGCACTAAGGGTTCAGATATGGGGCCACTAGTTACTCGCGTCCATCGCGACAAAGTAGCTGGATATATTGAAGCTGGCGTAAAAGAGGGTGCAACCCTTATAGAAGATGGTCGTAATGTAAAAGTAGATGGAAATGGTTTCTGGCTTGGGCCAACACTTTTCGACAATGTAAAACCGTCGATGAGTATCTACAAAGAAGAAATTTTCGGACCAGTACTCAGCATTATTCGCGTAAAAAGTTATGACGAAGCACTTGATTTAGTAAATAAGCATGAATACGGAAACGGAACTGCAATTTTTACAAATGATGGTGGCGCAGCACGTCGTTATCAAAACGAAGTAGAAGTTGGAATGGTTGGTATCAATGTGCCAATTCCTGTGCCAATGGCCTATTACTCCTTCGGTGGTTGGAAGAACTCATTATTCGGTGATTCTCATGCACACGGAACCGAAGGTGTGCACTTCTTTACTCGCGGCAAAGTTGTTACTAGTCGTTGGTTAGATCCAAGCCACGGCGGAATCAATTTAGGTTTCCCTCAAAACACCTAATGAGTCCTACGCATTCTCTCTGGCAAGAGATTGAATTTTCACTTACATCAACTAAGTCTTACGAGAATGCATATACCGATGTAGAGCTTTGGGCATATTTTACGTGTGATGATGGCACGGTAATGCGACGTCCAGGTTTTTGGTCGGGTGGAAATAATTGGAAAATTCGTTTTGCCCCGCCAACTGTTGGTAAATGGAAAGTGTCAGTCCTCTCAAATCTTGGAGATGGTGAATTCAATTTCGAGGAAACTTTTGTAGTTGCAAATGAAAAACCAAGTGAGAATCTATTTTATAGAAAAGGATTTTGGTCGCTACCAACTGGGGAGCGCAATCTAAAATTTCGTGACGGAAGTTCTGATCTCATCGTCGCAGATACTGCATGGGCTCTACCGTGGCGTGCGAGTGTTGACGATGTAAAACTCTACGCAAAAGACCGCACAACAAAAGGTTTTAATGCCTGTCTACTGATGGTTGTACAACCAGATATGGGTGCCCGCGGTCCGCGAGATCGAAGTGTTGACGAAGGATTTGATGTTGGCTTTGAGGATTTACACGACGGGCATATAAATCTTCTCAATCCAGACTATTTTGATTACTTAGATTCACTTATTTCTATCCTGATTGAAAATGAAATTGTCCCCGTGTATTCACCGCTATTTTTTGGATTTGGTTGGAAGGGACTTGGAGTAATTGGTCCTGTTGTTGATTCACAAGAGTACGCACGGTTTTGTCGTTACATAGTTGCTAGATATGGCGCACGACCTGCAATCTATTTGGCTGGTGCTGATGGAACAGGTGTTGAAGCACAAGTAGAAGTTGGTGGCAAAGAATTTCATGAATGGGACTGCTATTCACAACCAACTGGAATTCATTACAGGCCACATACACGCCCTGATGCACATCAAAATGCTGAATGGTTAGATTTTCAGTGGTGCCAAACTGGACATGGTGGTGAACATATACAAGAACGCGTCGCTGATATGTGGCGTAATGAACCACAGCGCGCGGTTGCAAATGGTGAACCTTCATATGAAAACACTGGAGCAATTGGAAAATCTGCAGGATGGTGGCAAGGACATGAAGCGTGGAGCAATCTCTGTGCCGGTTCAACGATGGGAGTTGTTTATGGCGCAGCTTGTTTATGGGGATGGCGCTTACACAAAGATGAAGCAGGACATAGCGATTTCTTTCTTGCACCTGGATGTGGATGGCGTGAAGCGCTCGAATTTGAAGGATCAACATTTGTTGGATTAGTTGGAAAGATACTGCGTGGTCTACCAATTGCACAGATGCAACCGAGCTGGAGTGAAGCAATTTCACCACGAGGGCTAAATGTTCAGGGCAAACTATTTATTGGATATCAAGAAAATGGCGGCCCACTTGATGTTCGAGGTGATGGAATTCCATTGAATTATCGAGTGATAGATCCGATGAGCGGAAAGGAATTACTTCGGGGGCGACGTGAGAAAATTGAGTCGATAATCCCAGATACTGGTACCGGTGCAAGGGTATTTATCTGCGAAGCCTAGAATAAGCACGTGCAAAAAGTCCTTCAACCAAGAAGCAAAATCGTAAATATCTTCTTGGTTATCGCCATCGTATATTTCGCGATCCCAATCATCTTTCTTTTTGTAAGTGCAACAAAACCACCACAAGACTTTGGTAACACATACTCACTCTGGTTTGGACATTCATTTAGTTTCTTTCAAAATCTTGAATGGCTTGTAAATTCAAACGGCGGTATTTATATGGTGTGGCTCAAGAACACCATTGTTTATTCCTTTAGCGGCGCAATTGGTGCCCTCATTTGTTCGGCCATGGCAGGTTTTTCAATTGCAATCTATGAATTCAAAGGTGTTCGTCAATTACAAGCTTTCATTCTTTTTTTGGTAATGGTTCCGGCTAACACACTCGTGCTTCCACTATTTATTTATTTCGCAAATCTCAATCTTATAAATACGCCGTGGTCAGTAATTTTGCCTTCACTTGTAAACCCACTTGGAACATTCATTATTGCCTATTACGCCAAAGAGAATTTACCTAAAGAACTAGTGCAGGCCGCACGGTTGGATCGCGCAAGTGAGATGAGAATATTCTTACAACTATCAATTCCCATATTGCGCCCAGCCCTGGCAACTGTTTTCCTTCTTAACCTAGTTACAAATTGGAATAATTTTTATCTGCCTCTGCTGATGTTCAATGACGCGAAGTTGTATCCACTCTCTGTGGGACTAGGAACGGCATATGGAGGCCCAGGATTAATTATGGGCGCCTTCGTGGCAATGGCTCCGATTTTGGTTGCCTTTCTATTCCTGCAACGCTATTGGCTCAAGAATTTGACGGCAGGATCAGGCGTATAAGCCTGAGTGCGTTTTATCCAATATTGCCTTTCTCATCTATAGTTTGCCTACGTGCGATTCTTAAATTCACCCACGTATGACCTCACTTATGACGATGTATTCATGGTGCCAAGCCATTCCGAGCTTTCAAGTCG
>CAIOIJ010000159.1 GCA_903858325.1 uncultured Actinomycetes bacterium | reverse complement strand
TGATGGACAGTGCTTCTTGGACACAGATCTTTTCAACGCAGGTGTACGTCCAGCTATCAACGTGGGTGTTTCTGTATCTCGCGTGGGTGGATCTGCACAGACAAAGGCGATGAAGAAGATTGCTGGACGTTTGCGTCTTGACCTTGCACAGTTCCGTGAGCTCGAAGCATTCGCTGCTTTCGGTTCTGACCTCGATGCTGCATCAAAGGCTCAACTTGAGCGCGGTGCACGCATGGTTGAATTGTTGAAGCAGGGTCAGTACTCACCATATTCATTGGAACGCCAAATCGTTTCAATCTGGGCAGGTACATCAGGCAAGCTCGATGATGTTGCAGTTGCAGATATTCGCCGCTTTGAATCCGAACTTCTTGAATTCATTGGCCGCGAACGCAAAGCAATCTTCGATGTTATTTCAGAGACCAAGCAGCTCGAAGATGACACTGTGAAGTCAATGGAAGAAGCCGTTGCAGCTTTCAAGAAAATCTTCAAACCAACTGTTGCTGGCGCTATCAATGAAGCTGCTGCTGAAGCACTCGATAGCGAAGGATCTGAAAAGATTACAAAGCATGTGCCACCGGCGGTGAAGAAGTAACTCATGGGTGCCCAACTTCGCATATATCGCAGGCGGATGCGATCCGTTAAAGCGACCAAGAAAATTACGAAAGCAATGGAATTAATTTCCGCTTCTCGTATTGTCAAGGCGCAACAACGTGTCACCGCTTCAACTCCTTACGCTAATGAGTTGACCCGTGCTGTATCTGCAGTTGCTACTTATTCTTCAACTAACCATCCGTTGACGACACCAACTGAAAATCCAATACGTGCAGCAGTTCTTATCATTTCTGCTGACCGCGGTATGGCTGGTGCCTATTCCAACAATGCAATCAAAGAGGGAGAGCAACTTGTCGCACTTCTCAAAGAGCGCGGCTTGGAAGCATCTGCATATCTCGTTGGTCGCAAAGCTGTGAACTACTACCGTTTCCGTAATCGCAATATCGCAGGTTCATGGACTGGTTTTTCAGATAATCCAACGTATGAAGATGCAAAAGAAGTTGCAGATTCATTGATCAAAGCGTTCTTAGCCGATGCTCAAACTGATGCAGCTGGCGTAGATGAAATTCATATTATCTTTACTGAATTCCATTCAATGCTCACTCAGAATGCACTTGCTAAGCGAATGCTTCCACTAGAAGTTGTTGAAAGTAGCGAACCAGTTCCTTCTGGACTACTTCCAATGTACGAATTCGAACCAAATGCGGGAACTGTGCTCAATGCACTCCTTCCTCGATATATAGAGGCTCGAGTTTTCAACGCAATGTTGCAATCAGCGGCTTCAGAGCATGCAGCTCGTCGTCGCGCAATGAAATCAGCAACTGACAATGCTGATGATCTAATCAAGTCGCTTACACGACTTGCGAACGCTGCCCGTCAAGCAGAAATTACCCAAGAGATCAGTGAAATTGTTGGCGGCGCAGACGCGTTGGCCTCAGCTAGTGCAGGGAGTGAATGATGTCGGTAAAAACATCCAATAAAGGGCGCGTAGCTCGAGTCATCGGACCAGTGGTGGATATTGAATTCCCAGCTGATTCAATGCCAGCGATCTTCAATGCTCTCCACGTCGATGTGACGATGGCTGGTGTAACTCGTACATTGACGATGGAAGTTGCATTGCACATTGGTGACAACCTCGTGCGTGCTATTTCGATGCAACCTACCGATGGAATGGTGCGCGGTACTGAAGTAACCGACACAGGCGACCCAATCATGGTTCCAGTTGGCGATGTTACAAAAGGTCACGTATTCAACACACTTGGTGAATCACTCGACGTTCCAACATCATCGCTAGATATCAAAGAGCGTTGGCCAATTCACCGTAATGCACCTGCATTCGATCAACTCGAATCTAAGACAGAGATGTTTGAGACAGGTATCAAAGTTATCGATCTTCTAACACCGTATGTAAAAGGTGGAAAGATTGGTCTATTCGGTGGTGCCGGTGTTGGTAAGACAGTTTTGATTCAGGAAATGATTTATCGCGTAGCTGAAAACTTCGGTGGTGTTTCTGTATTCGCCGGTGTTGGTGAGCGTACTCGTGAAGGTAACGACTTGTTCCTTGAAATGACAGAGACTGGCGTTATCAATAAAACAGCGTTGGTCTTCGGTCAGATGGACGAACCACCTGGAACGCGTCTTCGTGTTGCGCTCTCTGCGCTCACAATGGCTGAGTACTTCCGCGATGTTCAAAAGCAAGACGTGCTTCTCTTCATCGACAACATCTTCCGCTTTACTCAG
>CAIOIJ010000158.1 GCA_903858325.1 uncultured Actinomycetes bacterium | reverse complement strand
GGCTGCTGTTCGCAAGCGTCTTCCAAAGTCACGTCCATCAACAACAACATCATTTGCTGTTGGCGGCGCAGAGGGTTACATGACATCAGGTGCATATGCTGATGGCGCACTTGGTGAGGTATTCCTCAAACTCGGTAAGCAAGGATCAACTCTTGCCGGTGTAATGGATGCATTCTCAATCGCAGTATCTATCGGACTTCAATACGGTGTTCCACTAGAAACATTTGTTGAGAAGTTCACTAACTTGCGCTTTGAGCCAGCAGGTATGACAGATGATGCAGATATTCGTATGGCACAGTCGATGATGGATTACATCTTCCGTCGCCTAGCCCTTGATTACTTGCCATTTGAATCACGCAGTGCAATGGGCTTGTACACATCAGCAGAGCGCACACGTGCACTCGAAACTGGTGAATACACACCTGATATCACTGCAGCAACTGAAACGATTGCGCAATCAGCAGCACCTGCTGTTGTTAGCAAGCCAGTTGAAGTAAAGATTGAAGCAGCACCAAAGCAAGAGTACGGATCATCTACTGAACTCATGGAAGCAATTTCAGGAATCACATCAGATGCCCCACTCTGTATGACATGCGGAGTAAAGATGCGCATGTCAGGTGCATGTTATGTATGCGAAGGATGCGGAAATACATCTGGTTGCAGCTAAGAAGTAATTAGAAAAACCCGCTAATCCCAGTGGTTAGCGGGTTTTTTCTTGTGCAAAGATAGAACCATGGCCCGCATCGTTATCGCACCTGACTCATTCAAGGGTTCGATATCGAGTAGCGATGCCGCACATGCAATTGCACAAGGATGGTTATCGATTCGCTCATCGGATGAAGTTATCGAAATTCCTTTTGCCGATGGCGGCGAAGGAAGTTTGGAAGCAATAGAAAAATCGCGTCCTGATTCAATTCGCGTACAAGCTGGTAACGGATATTGGCTTTATTTGCCTGAAGGTGTTGCAGTTGTAGAACTTGCACAGGTGAGTGGCATTACCTTACTTGCCAGTCTTGATCCCATGAATGCACACACCTATGAATTGGGAATTCTGCTTGCGCATGCTGCCCAAGATTCTCGTGTTACTAAAATTTTTGTTGCCCTCGGTGGATCTGCAAGTACCGATGGCGGAGTTGGTGCTCTTATGGCGCTGGGGTATCGATTCCTAGATAAAGATGGAAATGAGATTGGCAAAGGCGGGGGAGAACTTTTACGTCTTGCATCTATTGATTCATCGAATGCAATAAAGCCTCCAGCGCAAGGAGTTGTTGCACTCGTCGATGTCCAGTCACCACTCCTTGGTGCACATGGCGCAGCAGCAACGTATGCGCCGCAAAAAGGTGCGATACCGCAACAAATTGTTGAACTCGAAAAAGGTTTATCTCATCTTTTATCAATTGTTGGTCGCGCAGATAGTGCCGGCAGCGGGGCAGCGGGTGGTACGTCATTTGGCCTGCGAGCAATGTGGGGCGCTACATATGAAAGCGGGGCAGAGGCGATAGCGAGAATCGTTTCATTGCGCGAAGCAATCGCTGGTGCAGATTTAGTAATTACAGGTGAAGGTCGATTAGATGAACAAAGTTTTGTTGGAAAAGGTGTTGGATATATTCGTCAATTAGCACAGTTGAATTCAGTCGATATTGCTTATTGTGTTGGCGCCAGAAAAGTTGAGTTTCCTGATGGTTCAAATGGTGTAACTCTCAATGAGTTAGTCAGTAGCGAAGAAGCAATTTCTCATCCTGGTATCTACTTGAAGAAAGCCGGAGCTCAATTGGCTACTCATTATTCAATCTAAATATTCAAGCGTGTATTACGATACAGAGATGGTGAAGCGATGATCTGGACGCAGTGGAGTGATTTAGCTATTCCTACTGGGTTGCAACACTTGGCGACAAATGGAGTCCACCCAACACCTGAGCAACTAGAAGAAATTACTTTTTATGTACCTTTGTATATGGGGGGCAAAGCTGCCATTGAACAGATTCCGTTGATGAAAAATCTTCAGGTAGTTCAATCACCTAATGCAGGTTTTGATGATGTATTACAAGTTCTTCCGCAAGGCGTCACGCTTTGCAATGCCTCGGGCGTTCATGATGCATCAACTGCTGAACTTGCGGTGGGTTTAACAATTGCCGCGCGTCGAGGTTTTGCAGCTTTTGCATCCAATAAAGAAAAAGGTACGTGGGTACATACGCGCAACACCGCACTTGCTGATTCACGAGTTGGAATAGTTGGTTACGGAAATATCGGAGCACTGATTGCTAAACAACTCTCTAATTTTAGCGTTGAGGTAATTCCATTTACGCGCTCTGGTGCAAATGGTTCACAGAAGATGAGTGAGTTTGATTCTCTTTTGCCAACTCTCGATGTCATCATCTTGATAGTGCCACTGACTGATGAGACTCGTCATCTGATGAATGCACAGCGTTTATCTTCAATGAAGGTTGGAGCAACGCTGATCAATGTTGCCCGTGGAGCTGTCGTTGATACAGATGCCCTTGTTAGTCAATTACATACAGGCCGCATTACTGCAGGATTAGATGTCACTGATCCAGAACCACTTCCTAGTGGCCATGCGCTGTGGAGTGCGCCAAATGTAATTATTTCTCCACATGTTGGGGGAGATACAACTGCCTTTGAACCACGAGGACGAGCCCTCGTTGAAGCACAACTCAAAAGATTTGCAGAAGGTAGCCCACTCATCAATTGTGTAGCAGGGCCAACTCGCTAATAGTTAGAGAATTTCTACTGTGTGCTTGTCGATGAAGTCCCAGTCATAATCAATACATAGACCTTCACCAACGGGTGCCATCACATAACCATCAACAATATTGAGTTTGCTCTTGGTGCCAAATTCAAAGTCATCAAATGGATAGAGAGTTTCAAAGAACTCACAATTGACCATAGCAAGTGATGGATGTAATTGAACTTGCTCCAAGCCATGATAAATAGTTGTGTGAAGTTCACACTGAACACCATGGGCCTCAGCAACGTGCGCAGTCTTCATAACTGCAGTAATTCCTCCGCGCCATGAGACATCAGTGCGAACAATGTCAACGATTCCTTCCTTGATGCAGTGAGCGACGCTGTAATGGTTGCCAGCGATCACTTCAGTGCCACAGATTGGAATATCTAATTTTTCACGCAGTTTTTTGATTCCATTGAGATTGACATCTAGGAGTGGCTCTTCAAACCACTTATAACCAAGACGTTCAAGTTCGCGTCCTGCCTTTAACGCATCTTCATACGAAGCCATAATCACGGGATCGGCCATCAAAGTGAAATCATCGCCCACGGCTTCGCGCACTGCGCGGTAGCAAGCAATATCTAGATCTAAGCCTCCTGGTGGGTGAAGTTTGTAGCCGCGATAACCCTTAGCTTTAACTTCAAGCGCTTGCTTTGCATAATCTTCTGGACCAGGTAGAAACATTGATGAGACGTAGAGAGGAACTTTTTCACGAGCGGCGCCGAGTAATTTATAAACAGGTTGGTGCGCCATCTTTCCTACGATGTCCCAACATGCATTATCAAAGGGCGCGTATGAATAAATGGGAACGTGATTCCAGCGGCGATCAAAGAGTTCGAAATCCTTCATATTCTTTGCTGCATCGTGTGGACTACGACCAATAAAGAATGGCTTTACTTGAGACATCGTGGCAGCAGCAGCTTTAGCATCGAGTGCACCAAAGCCAAATGATGTTCCCTTGACGCCATCAGATGTCGTCAAAGTTACTACTGTGAAGTCAGGACGCGAACCACCGGGTAGGTGTACGGCACTGACTGCATCGAGTGAATTGAGTTCATCGCCACCGCGACAAGCACGGATTTCGATATCGGTGATTATTGTCATTTGTTGAGCGCCTTTGCTGCTGGAGAGAATCGGTCGAGGGAAGATTGAATGTGTTTTTGCATCGCAGCCTTTGCGCCTTTGTCATCGCCAGAACAAATTGCGCTACGAATTGCTTCGTGCTCTTTGATTGTTAGCTGGCCGGAACCTGTTTGGTAATAACGGTAGAAGAGGTCTTCGACAAACTTATCCTTTGGCTTGTCATCGAGTAAATGACTTTGCGCCGCTAGGAAAAGTCGAAATAAATGCAGATGGCAGTGTGTGCGCTCAAAAGATTCTGTGACGGATTCATTGCCAGAAATACGAGTAATCAGCGAATGGAAGCGGGCATCATGTTCGATAAATGCCTGAACTTGTTCGCTCTCTGAAAGCTTGAGTGCAGTCTTAGCGCTTTGCATCTCTGCATTCAGTGCTGCAATTCCCACTGCATCAATCTGCTTGGCAGATTGCTCTGCAGCCCATGGCTCGATAAGTAAACGAAATTGAAAGAGATCATTGAATTGCTTTACGGTGAGCAACTTTGTTGTGGAATATCCCTTGAGCGCTTCTTTTGCAATCAGTCCATCGGACTCTAGACGAGCGAGAGCTTCACGGATAGGAGTTTGCGAAACGCCTAACTTGAGTGCAAGTGCATCAATATTTACTTTTGCACCAGGGGCAATTTCGTGCGTCAGAATCATGGCCTTGACCATGTCGTAAGTTTCATCAGAGAGAACAGAACGTCGCGGACCTTGTGCAACTGGTTGGACTTTGCGTGGCATTTACATTTCTCGAATCTGATTGGGGATTTATTTAGGTAAGCGTAAGCCTTGCATGCCTCCGTCGACTGCCAATGAAGTACCAGTCGTCGATGCTTGTAATGGATTAGCGAGAAAGAGAATTGCACGTGCAACTTCATCGGCTGAAACTAAGCGCCCCATTGGCTGGCGCGCTTCAAGTGCTGCGCGTTGAGCAACGGGATCTGCAGCCTGTGACAATAATCGGCCAACCCATGGCGTATCTGCGGTACCTGGATTGACACAATTGACTCTAATTCCTTCTTTTACAAAGTCCGCCGCCATTGCAAGTGTGAGTGAAAGTACTGCGCCTTTGCTTGCACTATAAACCGCGCGAAGCGGAAGACCTGCAGTTGCTGCAATCGAACAAGTATTTACGATCGCTGCAGACTTGCTCTTTCGTAAGAATGGAAGTGCTGCCGAAGAAATTCGGCTGATTCCAACTACATTGATATTGAGAACTCGTAGCCATTCCTCACTTGTTGAATCGGCAACTGTTCCAATTGCTCCGATTCCTGCATTATTTATAACAATGTCAATGACTTGAACTTTTTGTGCAATTTCGTTGAATGCAGCAGTGACTGCCTCGTCATTTCCAACATCACACTTCACAAATGTTGCAGCTGATGCCATGGAACCTTCGTTGAGATCGAGCCCAAATACATGTGCGCCTTGATCTTTGAGCATTGTTGCAACAGCTAATCCAATTCCTGAACCAGCGCCAGTTACCACTGCGTTGAGGCCTTTGAAGTCAGTGCTCATTTTTTCACCGCGCTCTTCCAGTAGGTACCACTTGGGAATAAATATTCATCGATACTTGCTTGGAACATTTCTGCTCCAGCACCTGGCTCTGTTGGAGCTAAGTAAAATCCATTGACCACATTTGTTGGAACCACAAAGTGATTATGTAAGTGGTCAACATATTCAACAATGCGTTTTTCGTGATGACCGGTGACTGCAACGGCATCAAACATCGCCATATGTTGAACCATTTCGCAAAGTCCAACGCCGCCAGCATGAGGACATACAGGGATGCCAAATTTTGCTGCCATCAAGATATTTGCAAGGTTTTCATTGACGCCTGCAACACGTGTTGCATCAATTTGCATGACAGAGATTGCATTTGATTGAAGGAGTTGCTTGAAGATCATTCGATTACTTGCCATCTCACCAGTTGCCACAGGGGTAGGGGCAACTTCTCTGGCAATACGCGCATGACCTAAAACATCTTCGGGATGCGTTGGCTCTTCAATCCATCTCAGTTTGAACTCGGCGAGGGAATTCACCCAATCAATAGCGGTATCAACATCCCAGACTTGATTTGCATCGATTGCAATAGAGAAATCTGGCCCTACTAATTCGCGCACCTTTGTGAGTCGGCGGCGGTCATCTTCTTTTGATTTGCCACACTTATATTTGATGAGAGTAAAACCATCGGCCATTGCTTGCTTAGTAAGGTCGAGCATCTTTTCATCGCTATATCCAAGCCAGCCAGGTGTAGTTGTATATGCGGGCAAACCTTTAGCGCGCAAAATCTTTTCATTATCAGCCTTAGATGCCTCACTCTTTTTGAGTATTGCAAGTGCTTCAGCCGGTGTGAGTGCATCACTGATATATCTAAAATCAATTGCTGCAACAATTTCTTCTGGAGACATATCTGCCAGTAATTTCCAGAGTGGAACATTGCGAGCTTTTGCAAAGAGATCCCAGAGCGCGTTGAGCACTGCGCCAATTCCCATATGGAATACACCGGTATCTGGACCTAACCAGCGAATCTGACTATCACTAGATAATTGGCGAGTTATTTGACCGATATTTTTGAAAGCCTCATCGATATCCATGCCGGCAAAGCGCTCAACAAGCATTTTGATTGCAGCTATCTGTACATCATTGCCGCGACCGATAGTAAAGACGAGGGAGTGGCCAGATAAACCAGGCTGATCAGTATCGATACGCAGGTAGCCTGCTGAATAATCGGGGTCGGCATTCATGGCATCGGAACCATCGAGCATGGTTGATGTAGGGAATCGAACGTCAAAAACGTTCAGTGCCGTGATTGTGGCGCCCATTGAGCCTCCTCGGTAAGGACGTCAAAATACTATACGAAATAGTATTTGGCTAGTAGCCTTCGGAGATATTTCCGCCAGCAAAAATAGTGTTCTGAATAGAGGATTTTCGTGGCACATAATCGCAAAGTTGAGATTGCACCTGGCATAAAGATTTCAACAATGGGAATCGGTGCTGCAACATTTGGTGGTCTCTACACATCAATGTCAGATAGTGATGCACATGAAGTCGTCACAAGCGCCTTTGCACACGGAATAAATTATTTTGATACAGCCCCTCATTATGGAAAGGGCTCATCAGAGCGGCGATTGGGTGCATTGCTCAATGCATATCCTCGAGATTCTTATATTCTCTCGACAAAGATTGGTCGATTGTTAGTACCAACGACTCAAGGTGCAGATCCAGATTTTGCGGATGCTGATTCCAGCGTTGAGAGAAAATTTGATTACTCAGCCCAAGGTGTTGAGCGCTCGCTCAAAGATAGTTTGGAACGTCTAGGCAAAGAGAGCATTGATATCGTCTTTGTGCACGATCCCGATAACCATGCAGATGTCGCGATCAAAGAGGCTTATCCGGCGCTTGCGAAAATGCGTGACCAAGGAATTATTAAAGCTATCGGTGTTGGCATGAACCAGAGTGCAATTCCAACGCGCTTTGTGAAAGAGACAGATATTGACATTGTTCTACTTGCTGGCCGCTACACACTTCTCGATCAAAGCGGTGCTAACGATCTATTGCCTGCAGCCCTTGCTAAAGGTGTTTCGGTTTTGGCTGCCGGAGTTTATAACTCAGGAATTTTGGCTAATCCTGTCAAAGGCGCGCACTATGACTATGCACCCGCAAGCGATGAGATTATTGCCCGTGCAAAAATGATTGCAGATTTCTTGAAAGAACGCGATGTTTCGCTTTCGCGCGCAGCGCTGCAATATCCACTTCGCCACGAGGCCGTCAAAGCCTTGCTTGTTGGAAGTCGAAGCAGCGCCGAAGTCGATGCCAATGTTGCGGCATTCAATGACGTTGTCCCAGATTCAGTATGGGATGCACTAGATGAACTACTCACTCGAAAGTAAGGTGTATCCATGACACTCAATCCGCAAGCTAAAGCATTCTTAGATCGTATGAAAGCCCTGAACCTGCCTGAAGCGTGGGACCTTGGAGCAAAAGCTCGATATGGCGGACACGAAGAAGTAGATATGGCAGGACCAATTGAAGGTGGCGTGCGCATTGATCACCGCTTCATTTCATCGGCAACAGCTGATCTTCCAATTCGTATCTATACACCAGAGGGTCCAGGTCCATTCAATGCTTTTATTTACTATCACGGTGGCGGTTGGGTCTTTGGCCATATAGATCGCTATGACGCACAACTTGTCGCACTTGCTAAGAAAACTAACTCGGTTGTGGTGTCAGTCAATTATCAAAAATCACCAGAACATAAGTTCCCGATTCCGCATGATGATTGCTACGAAACTTTGGAATGGGTAGCTGCAAATGGGGCGTACCTCAATATTGATGTGAACAAAATTGGTGTTGGCGGAGATAGTGCTGGAGGCAACTTGGCTTCAGGTGTAGCACTTCGCGCGCGCGACGAAGGTAAAATCAAATTGGCATATCAACTACTTATTTATCCTGCCAACGGTTTAGATTTCGAATCTCCTTCATATATCAATAATGCAGAAGGCTACGGTTTATCTCGCCGCGGAATGATCTGGTTCTGGGATCAGTACCTCAACGAAAAAGATAAAACCAATCCTTATGCCTTGCCACATACTGCTAAGTCTTTAGCTGGTCTTGCTCCAGTAGTAATCATTACTGCTGAATATGACGTACTTCGCGATGATGGTTTGCTCTATGCACAAAAATTGAAAGAAGCCGGAAACTATGTAGTTCACAAAGACTATGCGGGACATATCCATGGTTTCTTTAGTCACGGCAAATATGTAGATGAAGGAATAGCTGTTCGTGATTTCTTTGCTGCCGAAATAAACAAAATACTTGCGAGCTAATTAATGCCAGCTCAATCCTTTATTTTGAGAAGCGGACTCGAGGTTGATCCTCGGGTTCGTTCGGCGATGGTTTCGGATTCACTCGATGCCATAGGGATTCGCAATAATGTGATGACGCGTGAAATAACACCACTTGTTTCTTCGATGAAAATTATCGGTTATGCCTCAACTATCGAATTTGTCGAAGGTGAAGATTTTGATAGCAAGGACCCATATGGCCCAGCAATTGATTACTTAGACTCAATGCAACCTGGCGATGTAGCCATTGTTGCTACAGGGCATTCAACTCAATCGGCTTTTTGGGGCGAACTATTTTCAACTGCGGCGAAAGGCAGAGGCGCCCATGGAGTGGTCAGCGATGGACCTCTTCGCGATACGCAAGAAATTCTGCCCATTGGCCTCAGTGTTTTTGGCGTCGGAACCCTGCCCTTTGACTACAAAGGCCGGATGAAAGTATGCAGGGTTCACACAACGGTGAAATGCGGGGGAGTGGAAGTCAATCAAGGCGACCTCATAGTCGGCGATGCCGATGGCGTCGTAGTTGTGCCTGTGGCAAAAATTGATGAAGTAATTGCGTGGGCAAATGATCGCGCGCGACGTGAAAGTACCGTGCTCAAAGAATTACTTGAAGGAAAAAGCGTTCGTTCGGTTTGGGACACACATCGTGTTCTGTGATTGCGCAAAGGGGATTTCGCTGTGAGTCAAAAACCATTTATTGATGCCCATCAACATGTTTGGAAATATTCCGAGCGCGAGTATTCGTGGATTACTCCGGATATAACTGATCTCTTGGGGCACGACTATGTTCAAGAACAAGTCAACCCATCCATTGCAAAATTCGGTATCACCGGCACTGTCTATGTACAAGCAGCAGATACATATGACGATACTTTTTATATGTTGCATTCGGCATCTAAGAATCCCCAGATTGCTGGAATTGTTGGCTGGGTTCCACTCGATCGCACTGAAGAATCCATCGCAGCGTTGAATCTCTTTACTAAGAATTCAATTTTCAAAGGCGTGCGAAACTTGACTCACGATTATGGAAATCCGAAATATGAATCTGATGATGCCTGGATTCTCAGAGAACCCGTGCTCGCAACTCTAGGCGAAGTTGCTGCGCGTAATCTCTCATTTGACTACGTTGCTATAAAACCTGAACACACGCGCAATGTTGCAACAATTGCAAAGCGCCATCCAAACCTCACAATAATTATTGATCACTTTGCCAAGCCAGATATCAAAGGCGGGCAATGGGAAGACTGGTTAGTGGAAATGCAACGGGCTGCAGAATTTCCTAATGTTTATACGAAGTTCTCTGGACTCAATGTTCTATCTGATTGGCAGAAATGGACAATCGAGGATTGGCGTCCATATGTCATGGCGATGAAAGAATCTTTCGGCACATCACGAATGATGATGGGCAGTGACTGGCCTTTTTCGAGTATGGCCAATGATTACGACACGGTATGGAATGCACAGCTAGAACTGATCAAGGATTTTTCCGAAGAAGAAATAGATGACCTCAAATATAAAACTGCTATCAAGGCTTACCGCCTCTAGGGATGGAGCAAAAATGAAAAGAGTTGGCTCAGTAATCGGAATTGCCCCTGGTGCGCGGGAAGAATACGAGCGTATTCACGCTGCGGTATGGCCAGAAATTCTGCAGCAGATTCGAAAGAGTCATATCCAAAACTATTCCATCTATCGCCACGGAGATCTTCTCTTTTCATATTTTGAATATGTAGGAGAAGACTACGAAGGCGATATGAAAGCAATGGGCGATGATCCAAAAACTCAAGAGTGGTGGTCACTCACAATTCCAATGCAGGCGCCAATGGATGATCGCGCCGAAGGTGAATGGTGGAAAACGTTACCCGAGGTGTTCCATACAGATTGATTCAATCTCGCCAATACCTTCGATGCCGGTACGAACAACTTGACCAGGCTCTAAGTATTTTGTCGGATTCAATCCCATAGCAACACCAAATGGTGTTCCTGTATTTATGACATCGCCAGGGAAAAGTTCCATGAATTGACTGATGTACCAAACAATATGATCAATTCCAAAGAGCAAATCACTAGTTCGCGAATCTTGGCGCATCTCACCATCAACACTGCACCACAAACGTAAGTCATGTGCATTTATTTCATCACCAGTAACGATGCACGGTCCTATTGGATTGAAAGTTGGAAATGACTTTCCTTTCATCCATTGTCCGGAGCGCTCAATTTGCCAATGACGCTCACTTACATCTTGCGAGATTGTGTAACCCAAAATATGTTGCGCCGACTCAGATGGATCCTTCAAATACAGAGCGCGCTTTCCAATAACAATGGCCAACTCAACTTCATAGTCAGTTTTCAAACTTCCAGGCGGAATAACAATTGGATCATTAGGTCCGACCACGCTATCGGGAGCCTTCATAAAAATAATTGGCTCCGGTGGAGTCGCCGCATTTGTCTCTTTGATATGCAATAAATAATTCAAGCCGACACAAATAACTTTCGTAGGGTGAGCTATGGGTGAGCCGATTCGTAACGTTTTGATATCAACGCGGGGTAGAG
>CAIOIJ010000157.1 GCA_903858325.1 uncultured Actinomycetes bacterium | reverse complement strand
GCGCTATCGACAACATCGCGAACACCAACAAGGTCAACATTTTCTGCAGGAACGCGAACTGTTAAATCTCCTTGAGCAACTTTTAGAACTAGGTAGGTCTTCTCTTCGCCTTTGATCACTCGGGTCTCAATTGCTTCAATGAGTGCCGCTCCGTGATGGGGATAAACAACGGTTTCGCCGACCTTAAATGACATGTGTTGCCCTTCGCTAGATAGCCAATAATACCAGCCATAACCGACACTAGTCACCTCGATATTGCGCCTCGTACGCGTACAGATTTGGTAAAAATGCGTGAGAGAATATGCATAGAAAAAGACTTGACAAATTCATTCTTACAGTTTTTTTAGATACTTAGGAGATAGAGATGCGACTACGCAACGTTCTTATCACTTCAACTGCTCTAGTTACTTCACTATTACTAACAAGTTGCGGTGCAGGACCAGATGCAGCGAGTCGCACAATAGTTCGTGTAACTGATGGCGCAGAAACTTCGATTACAACCGATGGCAGCGATCTCAAAGTTCGTAATCTCTTGCTAGTTGAACTCAGTGATGGATCCGGTACAGGCGTACTTGTTGGAAGCATTATCAATAGTGCAGATAAAGAAGATGCATTGTTGGGAATTGCAGTAAATGGGGTGAATGCCCTTTATTCTGGCCAATCAATCATGGTCAAGAATTCAGTAATTCAATTTGAGGGTGCATCATCTAATGCCAAAGCAATTATTCCTGGTATGAATGTTGCTGCTGGCAAAGAAACCGTTGTTTCACTCTTCTTTGCAAAGGCCGGCTTAGTAAAAGTAAATGCAATTGTTCGCGATCAGCGCGACACATATGCAGGAATTACTGCTTAGTTCAAGCCTCCATTTTGTAACCCAGGCCGCGTACGGTCTGAATAAATACTGGATTTGCAGGATCTACTTCAATCTTGGCGCGCAAACGCTTGATGTGAACATCTAAAGTTTTGGTATCTCCCACATAATCACTTCCCCACACACGGTCAATCAATTGCATACGTGTGAGAACGCGACCTGAATTTCGCATTAGGAATTCGAGTAATTCAAACTCTTTGAGAGGCAACTGAATTCCTTCTTGGCCCACTGAAACCATATGGCGTTCAACATCCATGCGCACCGGCCCAGCTGTCAGGATATGTCCCTCGTTATCTCCTTCAATCAAAGCTCCATTACGTCGCAGAACTGCTCTAATTCTGGCTATGAGTTCGCGTGATGAGTAAGGCTTGGTTACATAATCATCTGCGCCAAGTTCAAGGCCAACAACTTTATCGACCTCTGAATCTTTTGCTGTAAGCATGATTATTGGAATATTTGAACGTTGACGCAATTGACGGCAAACCTCAGTACCGGAAAGACCGGGCAACATGAGATCGAGTAAAACTAAATCTGCACCATTGCGGTCGAACTCTTCGATGGCTTTAGGACCAGTGTCGGCAACGCCAACTTCAAACCCTTCGCGGCCGAGTAAATAACTGAGTGCATCAGAAAATGAATCTTCATCTTCTACAACAAGGATTCGTGTCATTACTTTGCCTCCAGGCCATTGTTTGCATCTATGTATTCGGGTAAACGTAAAGTGAAAGTACTTCCGGCACCTTCAACGCTCCATACTGAAATATCGCCACCGTGATTTGTGGCAACATGCTTAACGATTGAAAGCCCTAAACCTGTGCCACCAGTTGCTCTGGAGCGAGCCGGATCAACGCGGTAGAAGCGTTCAAATATTCGCTCTAAATCTTTATCAGGAATACCTATTCCCTGATCTTTGACTGAAATTTCAACGAGCCCGCTTTCACTTGCAAGCGTTACGGAAACCTGTGTTCCATCTGGGCTGTAATTGATAGCATTTTCAACCAAATTACTAATTGCCATTTCTAGCTGACCTCGATCACCCAAAACAAAACTTTCGGCTTTACAGTCAAATGCAACGCTAATTTTTCTTGACTCTGCGGTTAGTTTTGATTCATCAATCGCTTGGCTAATCAAATCGGCAATTGGAATTATTTTGGCTCCGACAAGTGGATCACCATCTTGCAACCTAGATAAATTAATAATTTCTTGGACTAAATCCGATAGGCGCTTTGCTTCTACTTGCATTCGGCCAGCAAATCTCACTACTGCTTCTGGATCATCGCTCGCTCCTAAAACTGCCTCACTCAAAATAGAGAGCGCTCCGATTGGAGTTTTAAGTTCATGTGAAATATTGGCTACAAAATCACGGCGGATAGAATCGAGGCGCCTAAATTCGCTGTCATCAAAAATCAAGACAATGACAAGACCTTGATTTCCAAAGGGAGATACACGCACCAAAAGATCGTGCGTACCTTCACCTACGGGACCTCTGGGCAATTCAACTGTTGCCTCTTGATAAATATTTGAACGCCTAACAGCTCGAACTAAATTGATAATTGATTCAGACATTACGCGCGATTCGCGCACTAAACCAAGAGCAGTGGTTCCTCTTGATGTATGCATAACTACTTCACCCGGTGCTAACAACAAATATTCAGCATCGAGAATCTCGAGTAAGTCCAAGGTGCCTTCTGGAATCTCCCATTGCGGTGTCTCGCTCTGAGGGACTCTGCGGCGTTTGAACATGGCTCTATCGTATTGAAGTATCCAAGTGAAGCCTTCATCACCCATCCTTTTACTCCGCAAAAAGCCAATTCTTAATCTTCTATTCAAGGCGCGTTCACCTAGAGCACCTCATTAGCCCTGAGTTCGTTATACCTTTACCCCTATGCGCGATGCCTTTCATGACGACCTAGATGCCACACGTATCACTCTTGTGGAAATGTGCAAGCTTGTTGGTAATGCAATGGATCGTGCTACTACTGCACTACTCACAGCTGACCTCAAGTTGGCTGAAGAAGTAATTTCTGACGATGCCAAGATTGATGCCTTGCACCATGATCTTGATGCACGCATTCTAAATTTGATGGCGCGCCAGCAACCCGTAGCTGGAGACCTTCGCACACTTGTTACATCTATTCGTATGAGCGCTGATTTAGAACGTATGGGAGACCTTGCACATCACGTCGCAAAGGTTGCCCGCATGCGTTATCCCGCAACTGCGGTTCCATCTGAATTAGCACTGACTATGCAAGAAATGGGCAATGTTGCAAAGCGAATTATTGAAAAAACAAGCGGGGTAATTCAATCTCATGACCTAACTGCAGCTATGCAATTAGAAAAAGATGACGATGAAATGGATCGCTTGCACCGTAAGCTATTTACAACTTTGCTCGATGACTCATGGCCACACGGAATCGAAACCGCAATCGATATGACTTTGTTAGGCCGCTATTACGAGCGCTGCGCAGACCACGCGGTTAGCGTTGCACGTCGTGTCTATTTCTTAGTTACTGGCGAATACGCAAGCGATCAGGCGTAAGTTTTACTTCTTACCTTGATTTGCAACAGCAGCAATAGCTTCTAGCGCTGCAGCAGGATCTAGATACTCTCCACCTTTTTTGATTGGTTCAAAATCATCATCGAATTCATACAGTAATGGGATGCCCGTTGGAATATTTACTCCAGCAATATCTTCATCTGATATGCAATCAATATGTTTTACGATTGCACGAATTGAATTACCGTGAGCAGTTACTAGAACAGTTTTTCCCGCATTCATATCTACAGCAATTTCTTTTGTGAGGTACGGAACTATGCGCTCCACAACATCTTTGAGGCACTCTGTCTTGGGCATAAGAGCACCGAGGTCGGCATAACGTGGATCCGCGCTTTGTGAATACTTATCAGCATCATCAATAGGTGGTGGTGGAACATCGAAAGAGCGACGCCATAGAGCAAATTGTTCTTCTCCGTACTGAGCCAAGGTCTCTTTCTTATCTTTGCCTTGGAGTGCGCCATAGTGACGCTCATTCAAACGCCATGTGCGATGCACTGGAATCCAATGACGATCTGCAACATCGAGTGCTAATTGCGAAGTGTGAATTGCGCGGCGCAAAAGTGATGTGTGTACAACATCTGGCAGCAGGCCACGCTCTTTCAATAGCTCTCCACCGCGCTTTGCTTCTGCTTCTCCCTTTTCTGAAAGGCGAACATCAACCCATCCAGTAAAGAG
>CAIOIJ010000156.1 GCA_903858325.1 uncultured Actinomycetes bacterium | reverse complement strand
CCGATCATTGTGCGTTGTACATCTAATAGTTGTTCGCGAATCTCTGGCATTGCGCTGATGCGACTTACATTCGCAGTAACTTCATCAGTGCGAATATCTTGCGTAACATCTGTATCACCAACGAATACCGATGGTGCAACTGGATTTGCAACAAAGCGAAGTGGCGCTCTTCCTAACTCTTTTAGAATATCTTGCGCACTCTCAACATTTTTGTTGATTGCGAGCCACGTGACTGCACGATAAAGCGCGCCAGTATCTAAATAATTCCACCCTGCGCGTTCTGCAATCGAACGCGATGTACTTGATTTACCAGCACCACTGGGGCCATCAATTGCTACGACT
Source organism: uncultured Actinomycetes bacterium (assembly GCA_903858325.1). GTDB lineage: Bacteria > Actinomycetota > Actinomycetes > Nanopelagicales > Nanopelagicaceae > Planktophila. Next base: position 14,457 of record CAIOIJ010000156.1, on the reverse strand, counting down.
ATGGCCATGGGGTCAGCCTATTCTCTATTTGCGCACTGGATGGACATTCCAGCCATGCGCAATCAAATGAGAAGATAATTTTTCGGCATCCTCTGATGAAAGACCTAATGTGATCAAACCAGTGAGTTGTCCTGGTGAGTGTTCAATCGATAAATCTTCAACGTTTACTTCTATCTGCGCGCATATATTAAATATCGCAGCAAGATTTCCAGGTGCATCCGGAATTACAATTGGTAGATACGAATAATTACGTGCTTTACCGCCATGTTTGCCAGGAATCCTCGAACGACCAACGCGACCTTCTTCTATTACGTCGCCAATTGCTGGTGCATTCTCATCATCGCTATTCAATAACTTCTCAAATGCAACGAGATCTTCAATCAAGGAATGCAACACTGGAGAAATCTCTTTTCGATTCATTGAGATGATCTCTTGCCACAGTGCCGGATCTGAGCCAGCTATCCGTACTGTGTCGCGAAGTCCTTGGCCAGACAGGGCTAGCCAACTATCGGGCAGATTTTCTAGCTGCTTGGCTAGAAGAGAGGAAACTATTTGAGGCAGATGCGAAATCGCAGCAACTGCCCTGTCATGCTCAAGCGCCTCCATCTCGATGACGCTCGCCCCCAGTAGCTCCACTACCTCTTTGGCTAGAGCGATGCTCTCTGGCGAACTTCCCGCAGGGGTCAAAACCCAGGTTCGTCCCTCAAAAAGGTCCCCTCGCGCCGACTCTGGTCCCCCTATTTCACGCCCTGCCATGGGGTGAGTGGCCACGAACTGGGCCAGAGGTAACTTAGAAGAACTAACCACAAGTAAAGGGTTGGACTTAATGCTGCCGATATCTATAAATGTCGAGTGTGGGTTGAGTGCATATTCAGCCTCAATGACCATGGGTAGGTGTTGAGATGGGAGGGCGAAGATGACTAGTTCAGGTTTTTCAACTGAACTTGCCATAGCAAGGTCGTGTGCCAAATTTTGACTCCGTGGATCCTTATCTACAAGATCTACTGCGACTGCGTGCTTAGCTAATCCCAGAGCTATAGAAGTTCCGATCAGGCCAGAGCCCACTATGCGAACGCCAGAAATCGATGCCATTATCTATCGATTACTGAGCAATATCGCGGCGCAGAGCCTGGGCTCCACCTAAGTAAATATGGGATATTTCGTCGGCTTTGAGCTCGCTTTCGACATGGAGCATCACGCGAATTACGCGCTCCAGGGCGCCTTTGACATCAATTTCGCTGGCGCACATCAGCGGTATCTGAGTGAAACCAACCTCTCGAGCGCCCACTGCTGGAAATGCTGCCGTGAGGTCGGGGGTCGATGTGAGGAAAACGGAGATCACGGAATCGAGTTGGAGGTGATTAGCTTCCATGATTGCGCTCAGGAGCTGGCCTACGCCTGCGATGATCTCGCTCTCGCTATCGGCAGGGATCTGTATCGCTCCCCTAATTGCTCGTGTCGCCATGGGGTAATGGTACTGGGAATGTGCATATTTCGAGAGGCAATTCATTAGTGTCTAATACATTTATCGATATATTGATTCGACTGCTTTACGATAATTGCAACCACGATCAGTGAGCATCGCAATCTGCATCTCGCAAATGTAATTATCGATATATCTATATGCAAAGCCACCTTTACGCGTAACTAAAATCGATAAAACCATATTAGTACCGACTCTTGCAGATATATCGACTTATCGTTTCTATCTATAAAAGCGATAAAAGGTTTTAAGGTTACATATCTAAAGCTTTACGTAGATTTACCAATTCCCCTTCGTGGAGGTCGCGCCAGCGTCCTTCGGTTGTATCTCCCAAAGAGATCGGACCAAACTTCGTACGAATCAGCCGCAGGACATCTACACCTACAGCTTCCATGAGACGGCGAATAATGTGATATCGACCTTCGTGGATAGAGACTTCGATCCAGCGAGGTGAGAGCTCTTTGAAGGTGAGGACACGACCAATGCCATCTTCGAGTTCAACGCCCTTGAGAAGAGTTTTTTCAGCTCCCGTTGGCAAAATCCCATCAAATTCGATGATGTAGGTCTTCTCTAATCCAAAGGATGGATGTGTGGCTCTAAAGGTCAAATCTCCATCATTAGTGAGCAAAATCAGTCCCTCGGAATCCTTATCGAGGCGTCCTACGTGGAAAAGGCGCTCTCTGCGCAAGTCTATAAAATCACTCAGAGAAGGGCGTCCTTCCGGGTCATACATCGTAGACAAAACACCCTTTGGTTTATGAAGTGCAAGGTAAGTCTTAGTCGTTGAGCGAGTAATTGTCTCACCATCAACCATTACTTGAACCTTATCAGGGTCAACTTTCTTACCTAGTTCGCGTACGACATATCCATCGACGGTAACTCGCCCATCGGAGATCAATTCATCTGCTCCGCGGCGGCTCGTAATTCCAGCATCAGCGATTATTTTATTAAGGCGCATTTCGGCCATGTGGCTATCCATTCCCGACAGTCAAGTGTAGGGAGGAGTCTAGAAGAAGCTCAGTCAGTTAGCGAATCGAGTACTTCATCCAGGGCATCAAGGTTAGGAAGGTAAGGGGCAAGAGCTGGCAGATCCTCAAGTGAGTTCAGGCCGAGTCGCTCTAAGAAATATGTTGTGGTCTTGTAAAGGATCGCGCCGGTCTCATGCTCGATTCCCGACTCCTCGACTAAGCCTCGAGTAACGAGGGTCTTCATAACCGCCTCAACGTTGACGCCTCGAATAGCCGAAGTTCTAGCTCGAGAGACAGGTTGGCGATAAGCGATGACCGCTAAAGTCTCAAGAGCTGCCTGTGTGAGCCTGGATTGTTGCCCATCGAGCACAAATTTTTCGACAACGGCCGATTGATCGGGGTGGCTATAGAAGCGCCATCCCCCAGAGATCTTCTTGAGGGCAAAGCCTCTATCGTCATAACTGCCTTCAAGTGTGGCTAACGCTGCCTCAATCTCCTCGACCGGCTTTTCCAAAACTTGGGCTAGAACAATTTCGCTAACCGGCTCATCTACGACCATCAAGATCGCTTCAATTGAACGCTCAACCTCAGGATTAGACATCTTCGCTCTCCTTATTCTCATCCACAACTGGCTCTCCATCGAGCAGGCTCATATCTACGGGTATATCAAATTCATCGCTGACCTCGACTTCACCAGATTCTGAGCCAGTCCAGCGAATTTGGAGCTCGCCCAGGGCCACAACTTGATCAAAGCGCAAGGCTCCTTGGCGGTAGAGATCGAGAAGGGCTAGGAATCGCGCCACAATGACCAGGGTGCTCGAAGCATCTGAGATGAGGTTTCTAAAACTCATACTCTTAGAACGGCGCAGCGCCTCGACAACGAGCTTTGACTCCTCAGCCACGCTCACCAGAGGCATATGGAGGTGCTCGATAGCGACAATAGGCGCCACCTTAGGCGAGAGAACGCGCTCAGCTATCGCTGCAAAGCGTTGAGCTCCCACACCGATAAGAACCTCAGGCAGCAAGGTGGCAAGGGCTGGATCTAGCGCTACTACGCGCGCGAATGACTTATCGGCTAGAAGAATGCGCTCATTGAAGGTTGCTGCAATCTCTTTGAAAGCGCGGTATTGGAGCAGGCGGGCAAATAGTAGGTCTCGGGCTTCAAGGAGAGCTAGATCCTCTTCATCCTCAACCTCCCCACTTGGAAGCAGGCGGGCAGCTTTGAGATCTAAAAGGGTGGCCGCAACGACAAGGAATTCCGTTGCCTGGTCCAAGCGCCAACCTTCACCCGAAGCTTCAAGGGCTCGAATAAAGGCGATGAATTCATCGGTCACAGTGCTCAGGGCAATCTCCGTGACCTCCATTTTATGGCGAGAGATCAGTTGCAGGAGTAGATCGAAGGGACCATCAAAGTTAGTGAGGTGGACTGAGAATGGCGCCGAAGCGCTATCTATCGCATTATCGTCAATTCTCATATCCACGGTGCGAACCTTACTTCACACTTGCCCCAACTCTGTGTAATGCGTAGGCTCATCCGCATTATAAAGAAAGAGGTTTCTCGCTTGAACGCTAAATCGACAATTGAGAAAGATGTCTCAACGACATCTGCCCTTCTCGGCAAGAAGAATCAGAATTTTCCTATTCCGACACCGTTGAGCGAGCATGGACGCGCGAAAATAATCTCTATCTTCAATCAAAAAGGTGGCGTCGGCAAGACAACGACCACGATCAATTTAGGTGCAAGTTTGGCGGAACTTGGTCGACGTGTGCTACTCGTAGATTTTGATCCACAAGGTGGGCTCTCACTTGGCTTAGGTGTCAATGCACATAGTTTGCCGCTAGAACAGACTGTTTATTACGCACTGATGACACCTACTGCAAATATTGACGAGATTATTCTCAAATCTTCCGTGCCAGGTCTTGATTTTCTACCAGCAAATCGCGATTTAGGTACAGCTGAGACAACCCTTGGCGCTGAAATTGGTGGCCAGCAGTACCTCAAGCGAGCCTTGAATTCATTGCGCGATTATTACGATGTTATTTTGATTGACTGCCAACCAACGATGGGTCAATTGACTATCAACGCACTCGTTGCATCCGATGAAGTTATTGTTCCAATGCAGTGCGAATATTTCGCTCTTCATGGCTTCATTGAACTCAAAGGCAATCTCGATAAGGTCAAGAACTTTCTCAACCCTGATCTTCGACTTATTGGAATTCTTGCAACCATGTATGACAAAAAGACTTCACATAATCGCCAAGTGCTAGAGCGCATTCTTGAGCAATTTCCAGAAGATGTTTTTGAAACAATCATTGCTAAAACTATTCGTTTTGCTGAAACTACCGTTGTAGGAGAACCAATTACTTCTTATGCATCATCATCTGGTGGTGCGAATTCTTATCGACGACTTGCTAGAGAACTAATCGCCAAGGGAGGCGCACGATGACACGTAGAGCTAATTTGCCAGGAGCCGATGAACTTTTTCGCTCTACTGCGCCAGCCCTGACTTCCGTTCCTGCAACTAACGAACCAGTGAATGCTCCATTGGTTGCACCTGCAATCACGACTCCTAAAGCACCATCATCGAAAAAAGGTGTGCGATCAATTGCCCGACGCAGAGTGACAACAGTTGACCGTTCACCATCGGGTCGCGAACGCCATGATGAAAAGATTACTGTCTACCTATCCCCCGACGAACTCTACGATTTGGATCAAGCGCGTTTGCAATTGCGTGGAGATTTAGGTCTTGCTGCAGATCGCGGAAGAATTGTTCGCGAATCAATTGCAGTCATCATCGCTGACCTTGAAGCTAAAGGTGATCAATCGATTTTGGCTAGACGACTACGCGGATTATAAATCTACTTCGCTCGCGGATGTGCTGAACTATAGCTCTCGCGTATTTTGTCGATTGTTACCAAGGTATATATCTGAGTTGTAGTAACAGATGCATGCCCAAGTAGCTCTTGCACAACTCTAATATCGGCGCCACCATCGAGCAGGTGCGTTGCATATGAATGTCGAAATACGTGTGGCGAAACTTTCTCTTGCAAACCAACTGCAGTAGCCGCATCCAAAACTATCTGCCATGCACTCTGACGTGACAATCTTGTTCCGCGACTATTGAGAAATAGAGCGCTATCCGTTTTCTTTTGCTTACTCATCAAAGCCGGTCGAATTCGCACTTGATAATCGGTCAGCGCCTGCGTTGCGAAAGAACCCAATGGAACGATTCGCTCTTTGCCACCTTTTCCACGCAGCTTCACCGTTGATATTTCATTTCCTTCACTTTGCGTCGTCGAAATATCCAAAACATTGATGCCGATGAGTTCGCTCACTCGCGCACCTGTACCGTAGAGCAATTCCAATAATGCTTTGTCTCGAAGAGATACTGGGACTCCGGGGCGATCTGCGGCATCAATCAACGAAATGATTTGCGAAATACTCAACGCTTTAGGCAATTTGTGCGGAATTCTTTGTGTTTGAAGTTCCAGAGTTGGATTAGCAATTCCTAATTCGGTAGATAAATATTTGAAGAAGGTGCGAAGCGTGGACTCAATCCTGTTAGTACTAGCAAGTGACAAATCTTCGCTGATACTTGTGTGAAAACTTTGCAAAGCCTTCGAATCAATCGCAGATAATTGCACAGCTTGCGCCTGAGCAAATTGCGTAAATCTTTCCAGATCTCTTTGATAAGAAATTAGTGTATTTGTCGATAATCCACGTTCAATTCGCAGATGATCGAGAAAAGATTTAGTCGCTTGTTCTAAATTCATTAGCCAAAAGTTTTGACTGGATAATTGAGCGCTTTGCCAACTGCGTCATAATAAATATCACCTTCATGGACATTGAGCCCCTTGGCAAGTGCCTTATCGTCGGTGCATGCCTGCTTCCATCCCTTATTAGCAAGTGCAAGAGCATATGGAAGAGTTGCATTAGTTAGTGCATATGTTGATGTGATTGGAACCGCGCCAGGCATATTAGCAACGCAATACATCAAACTCTGGTGCACAGTAAATGTTGGTTGCGCATGCGTTGTCGGACGCGAATCTTCAAAACATCCACCTTGATCAATGGCAATATCTACTAAGACCGAGCCTGGCTTCATTTGCGAGACCAGAAGATTTGAAACAAGTTTTGGTGCGCGCGCTCCGTGAACTAAAACTGCACCAATTACTAAATCGGCAAGTTTGGCTTCTCGCGCAATTGCATGGGCCGACGATGCCAAAGTTTTAATACGACCGTTATAGAGTGAATCGATGTGGGCTAAACGCGTAAGTGAACGATCGATCACTGTTACATCGGCTCCCATTCCCATCGCGATTACCGCAGCATTGAGTCCTGCAACTCCCCCACCAATAACAAGGACGCGACCGGGTGAGACTCCAGGAACTCCCGCTAAGAGCAGACCCCGTCCACCCTTTGGTTTGAGTAATGAATCCGCTCCCACTTGCGTTGCCATGCGCCCTGCAACTTCACTCATAGGCGCTAACAGTGGGAGCGCACCAGCGAGCTCAACTGTTTCATAAGCAATCGCGGTTGTACCTGAAGATATAAGTGCATCCGTGCAATCTTTTGAGGCGGCAAGATGCAGATATGTGAAGAGAATCTGTCCTTTGCGCATTCGCGAATATTCCGGCGCAATCGGCTCCTTTACTTTCAAAATCAAATCAGCGCTCATCCAAAGAGAATCGACATCATTTTCAATCTTGGCACCGGCTTCGATGTAATCACTATCCGTAATTGCAGAGCCCATTCCTGCGCCTTGTTCAATGAGTACAGAGTGACCAGCCCTAACAAACTCATGAACGCCTTCGGGGGTTATTGCAACGCGAGATTCTTGTGACTTGATCTCTTTAGGAACACCAATAATCATTTTCACGCCTTACTTTCTATTTATTCTTACGCGCAACCGCCGCTTTGATTAACCCAACAAAGAGTGGGTGAGGTTTTGTCGGACGCGAACGCAATTCTGGGTGCGCCTGAGTTCCTACATAGTAAGGATGCACCTTTGTTGGAAGTTCCACAAACTCTACTAAATCACGCTCTTTGAAGAAGCCAGAGAACACTAATCCAGCGCTGCTGATTTGTTCGCGATACTTATTGTTGACTTCATAGCGATGGCGATGGCGCTCTGAAATTTGCGTAGAACCATATGTTTGCGCAACAACAGAGCCTTCTACTAAATCAGTTTTATATAACCCGAGTCGCATGGTGCCGCCCATATCTGCTTCTCCCGCAACAATTTTCTCTTGATCTTGCATTGTGGCAATAACTGGAGTTCCCGACTCTGGTGAGAATTCCGCGGACTTAGCATCTGCAATTCCTGCAAGATTGCGCGCAGCTTCAATCACCATGCATTGCAAACCTAAACAAAGTCCCAATGTTGGAATTTGATTTTCACGAGCATATTTGAGCGCACCAACTTTGCCTTCGATTCCACGAATACCGAAACCGCCAGGTACACATATTGCATCTACATCTGCAAGATTCTTTTTCGCGCCTTCAGCGCTTTCGCACTCATCACTTGGAATCCATTTGATTTCAACTTTTGCATCATTGGCAAAACCACCTGCGCGAAGCGCTTCACCGACCGAAAGATATGCATCAGGAAGATCGATATATTTACCGACAAGGCCAACTTTGACGATGTGTTTAGGATGGTGAACTTTTTCTAAAAGCGCATCCCATTCGCCCCAAACAACATCGTGACATTGCAAACCTAAACGCTTCACAACGTAGGAATCTAAGCCTTCTGAATAAAGCACCTTTGGAATATCGTAAATAGATGGCGCATCAACTGCAGCAACAACTGCTTCGGCATCAACGTCACACATGAGCGAAATCTTCTTTTTCACATTTTCAGGAATAGGTCGATCCGAGCGCAATACAATGGCATCAGGCGCAATACCGATACTTCGAAGCGCAGCAACACTATGTTGCGTTGGTTTGGTCTTTAGCTCACCCGATGGACCGATATATGGAACCAAGGAAACATGTAAATAGAAAACGTTATCGCGCCCAACTTCTTGACGGATTTGTCGCGCAGCTTCCAAGAATGGCTGTGACTCAATATCACCAACAGTTCCACCAACTTCTGTAATCACGACATCGATATCTGGCGCTGCCATTGCTCTAATGCGTTCTTTGATTTCATTTGTAATATGCGGAATAACTTGAACTGTCTCGCCCAAATATTCTCCGCGGCGTTCCTTTGCAATGACGCGTGAATACACTTGCCCAGTTGTTACATTTGCAGAGCCATGTAAATTCGTATCTAAGAATCTTTCATAGTGGCCAATATCTAAATCGGTTTCAGCGCCATCATCTGTGACGAAAACTTCACCGTGTTGGAAAGGGTTCATCGTGCCGGGATCAACATTGAGGTAGGGATCGAGCTTCTGCATAGTCACGCGCAGACCTCTAGCTACTAATAATCGACCAAGACTGGAAGCTGTGAGACCTTTACCCAAACTCGAGGCGACTCCGCCGGTGACAAAAAGATGTTTGGTTACATGAGGTTGGCCCATGGGAGTTCAACCTATCATCGAAATAAGGAGTGCTAGCGCACCCGCATCGCCAGTAGTTCCGTGGCGTGTTCTTTGGCGCTACTCGACTCTTCGAGGCCAGCAAGCATGCGTGCAATCTCTTCGACCCGATCCTCATTATCGACGCGACGTACATCACTTTGTGTAACGACGCCATCATTATTCTTCTTGACTACAAAGTGCGAATCCGCCCAGGCGGCAACTTGCGGAAGATGAGTAACCACAATCACTTGTGCAAATTGTGAGAGCGCAAAAAGTCTGCGGCCGACTTCGATTGCCGCCTTGCCACCGACTCCCGCATCAATTTCATCAAAGACATAAGTTCCAACCGGATGTGTTTTTGCAAGGACAACTTCTAATGCCAACATGACGCGCGACATCTCGCCACCACTTGCACCTTTGGCAAGTGATACAAGTGGAGCATTTTTGTCACCTTGTAAAAATATTGCTACCTCATCGCAACCGCTCGTCGCGAAATCCGCCTCTTTCATTGGTGCTTCGTAATCGGGAGAATTTACAACAACCGATAAAGATGTGTGTGGCATTGATAATTCCACGATCTCTTTAGTGACCGCACCAGATAATACTTCTGCGCATTTTTTGCGCGCTGCAGAGAGCATTTTTGCATCACTTTTCAGAACCGCCTTGACACTCGAAAACTCTTTCTCGAGTTCTCTCACTCGAGCATCCCCGCCACGTAAGTCTGCGATCTTTGTCGCAGCATTTTTGAATCGTGAGGTGAGGTTTTCGATCTCTTCGGAAGAACTGCCACCGCCACCCCAACGTTTGAGCAAATTGTTCAGCGATGACTTTCGTAGTTGCAAATTTTCTAGCGCTTGAGGATCGGCTTCAAGTGAATCCAAATATGATGAAAGCGTGCTTGAAGAATCTGCCAAGAGGAAAAAACTCTCGCTAATATTCTGATAAATGCGCTCTAATTCGCCATCTTTGGCGCGCGCAATCTCTAAAGATTTCCGTGCATTTCCAAGTGCGGTAATTACGCCAGATTCTTCTTCATCCAAAACGGAGATAGCTTGCTGCGCCGCAATTCGTAACTCTTCAACACTTGAAAGCCTTGCGATTGCGTTATCGAGCTCGCTGAATTCATCTGCCTTAGGTGAAACTTTCTTGAAAGCATCGGCAAATTCCTCCAGTTCTGCAATCTCCTTTTCGCTCTGCGCAAGACTCTTCTTGATTGCCGCAATTCGCTCGCGCAATTCGTGATAGGCAATAAAGGAACTTTGATACTTTGCAAAAGCGACTGAAATATCGCCGCCGCCAAATTGATCTAGGAGTTCACGTTGTTTTGCAGATTTAGTGAGTGCAATATTTGCAGATTGGCCGTGCACCTCAACTAGCTCTTCGGCGATGGTTGCAAGAACACTGGCAGGAACGGCCACTCCATTTGTCGCCGCTTTACTCTTACCGTCGCTATTGACAGTACGAGTAATGATGAGTTCGCCATCTTCAATCGTGGCACCGCCATCTTCGAAAATAGTTACAGATTCTTTAGGGATGGCAAAACGTCCACTTGCGACAAGACGTTCGCTACCTTTGCGAACTAATGCTGAATCACTCTTGCCGCCCAGCACCAAATTGAGGGCCGCTAGAATCATTGTCTTACCTGCACCTGTTTCACCAGTGAGAACAGTGAAACCCTTACTCAATTCCAGCGAAGCTTGTTCAATAACACCGATTGAACGGATTGTGATCTCTTCTAGAAAAGTACGTTCACTCACCGCGCCATCCCTCAACGGGAAGTTTGAATTTTGCAACTAAGCGATCGGTAAAAAGAGTTCCTTTCATATGTGCCAGTTTCACAATGGAAGTGTCCTTCTTGATATGTACACGATCTCCTGCTTGCAATGGAAACTTACGAATTGCATCAGCAGATAAAAGCGCATCCGATGATTCAACGACAACGATTATCTCCGATTGCGGAGATACCACCATAGGGCGAGCAAAGAGAGCATGTGCCGAAATTGGAAGTAAGACAAGGGCTTCAACTTCTGGCCATACGACTGGCCCGCCTGCAGAAAATGCATAGGCAGTTGAACCAGTAGGCGTTGAACAAATGAGTCCATCGCAGCCCCAACGTGAGAGTGGACGCGAATCAATCTCTACAAAGAGGTCGACCATAGTTGTTGAATTTCGCTCGACTGTAACCTCATTGAGAGCCCAACCAGAATTGATAGATACTCCCTGGCGCTCTACCGAATATGAAAGCACCATTCGTGGATCCATAACGTAACTCTTTGCAACAATCGCACGTGCAACTTCTGTAATCTCTATCTTCTCAACTTCAGCTAAAAATCCAACATGTCCCAAATTGATTCCCAATAAAGGAATTCCTTGCTCTCGTGCAATCTCTGCGCCACGAAGAATTGTTCCATCTCCACCAAGAACAATGACAATTTCGCATTGAGGCAAAGAGCCACCATCGCTATTGCGAACATGTGCAATTTTTGCACTCGACGTTGTAAATAATTCAAAGGAGCCAGCAACCAACTCTTGCGCAACACGTTCTGCGGCAGCGATCGCTTCCTCGCGATCGGCATTGATGACTAAGACTGCATTACGTATCGCACTCATTGCGGGCCTTGCGCAATCGCTTCATCTAAATCGGCTTCAATAATCTCTGGTGCTCCGCGACGCAACCATAAGAAATATTCAACATTTCCTGCAGGACCCGGGAGTGGACTTGCTGCAATTCCTAGTGTTCCAAGGCCAACATCGTATGCCGACTCTGCAACATCTATTACGGCAGCTTTGCGAAGTGCGGGATCGCGAACAACTCCCCCAGCGCCGAGTCTTTCTCTACCAACTTCAAATTGCGGTTTCACCATGATGACAAAATCAGCTTCTGGCTTTGACACAGCTGCCAATGCAGGAAGAACTAAAGTCAATGAAATAAAGGAGAGGTCAGCGACAACTAAATCAATAGCTTCGCCAACCATCTCGCCAGTGAGATGGCGAATATTTGTTCTATCTAAAATGCTCACTCGGGTATCTTGACGAAGTTCCCATGCAAGTTGACCATAGCCAACATCAACGGCGACAACGTGGGCTGCGCCTCTGCGCAACAAAACATCAGTAAAACCACCAGTGGAAGCGCCAGCATCAAGGCAACGTTTGCCAGTGACATCGATGGCTGTAAAAGCATCGAGAGCACCTGCTAATTTATGCCCGCCACGCGAAACAAAATCATCACGCTCACCTGCAATAACAATCGATGTCTCTGCATCTACTTGCGTAGCAGGTTTAGTGGCTGGAATTCCATTGACTAAGACCGAACGCTTCTCGATTAAATCTGCAGCTTGTTCGCGAGAACGCGCGAGCTCACGCCTAACAAGTTCGGCATCGAGACGAGTCTTCATTATCTAAATTAGAGACCATCGATAGTTGTTAGCGCTTCATGCAACTTCTGATGCAGCTGCTCGAAGCGTTGTGCATGCTCTGTTATATCTAAAGAATCGATCTCTGATAGCTCGCTACGCACTTCATCGGCAAGGGTGCTCTCTTGGGAAATATCGTTATTTTCCATTAGGAACCCTTCTTAGCTTTCGATGGTGCGCTCTTTTTTGCTGGAGCCTTTTTTGCAGAACTTTTTTTCGCCGTACTCTTTTTTGCGGGAGCTTTTTTTGCAGCGCTCTTTCGTGGTGCTTCATTCTTTGATAAATCATCAAATTTGCGCTTGAGATCATCGAACTCTTCGCGTTTTACAAAACCCATCTTTGATACAGAGCTCTCAACCTCTTCTTCAATTTTGGATTTGAGCGCTTCGCCACTTTCGCGTACCCATATATTGAGAGCAGCAGCAATCTCTGCAGGGGATTTTTCGCCTTCGCTTACCTTGCTGAGGTAGGTACGAAGCGTGCTCAATAAATCATTAGCCATAGCGCGTGCTCCAAATAAACTCTTATGAGATCTGCGACCCCATCTACTCCTAGCCTACCTAAATCCTAGTAATAGCGATGGCTTCAACTTGCCACCTACTCGCAACCCCTGTCGGGCTTTTCCAGAAACGGCGATGTATGGCTCCCGAAATCTCAACCCATTCATCATCTTTGAGGGAGAGTGCCTGCCTGCGAATCTTCGCACTCCACGCAGCGATATCGAGAGTATCTACGCCATTGCCTTCCAGTCGGGTAACGATGAGGCGAAATTCCACAACTTTGTCACCGCTAGGTAACTCCTTTTCGACTGCGCGCGCCGAGACTCTTCCCCGCAATAAAAGATCATTGAGTGAGTAATCAGGAAGTTCTTCTTCATCGGTAATCTTCTTTTTACTTGCAACGCTCATGTGCTACTCCATTCGTGAAGGAGTTGCATCATCTCTGAGGCCTCTGACAATGAAGTCGAGATTTACTTGCTGATGTGGAGAACTATTGATCTACCCGCTCAGATGCATCAGTGGACTCTTCGCGATCAATCTCTGCGCACTTGATAAACCATTCACGTGCTTCTTCTCTACGTCCTGCATGTTCAAGCGCATCGGCATAGGCATAACGCAGACGAACTGACCACTCTTCACTCTCGTTCTTTAATTCTTTACACGTTAAGGTAATGACAGCTGCATCATTTTCTCCAAGGTCGCGACGTGCACCTGATGCAACGATGCGCATCTCAATTTCTTCCGCTTTTGCAAGTTTCTTCACTTCTGGCGAACCTGCTAAAGCCAGTGCTTTGAGCGGATTTCCAAGGCCTCTTTCGCAATCTGCCATTACTGGCCACATACTTACATCACCTGAGATTCGATGGGATGCGCGCAACTCTTTGAGTGCAATTTCATAATGTCCCGCGCGATAAGCGGCATAACCAGCACTTTCGCGAACAACTGCTAATCGCCCTGCATGATGGGCAGCTGCAACTCCATGCTTATGTGCTAATTGTGGATCGCTATCCATAAACATATTTACGCAAACAAGATGGCGAGAAACAACTTTTGCATTCTCTGCAGAAAGACTCAGTAGTTCTGCACGAACGGTTTTCTCTAACTCTTCACCTGTAACTTCTTCAGGAATATCTGGTTCAAAAATACGTGGACGTAGTCGTGATTGATCGCGATCCACTGGAGCTGGACGTGCGCCGCGTGGATCTGAGACATCGCGAGTTTGTCGTGGTGCACCAGGACGCGATGAACTTCCACCACGAGCAGGGCGATCACTTCTATCGGTAGATGGACGATCGCTTGATCTTTTTTGTGGAGGACGTCCGGAAGAGTTACCTCGAGATTCCATTGGCTACTCCTTCATTCACATTCATTGAAATTCATTGTAAAAAAATAACACGTGAACTAATTCAAGAAAAACATTCTAGAGAAATAAAAAAGGGGCGCTCGTTAAAGCGCCCCTTTTTATAAAAGAAGTCCGGCGACGTTCTACTCTCCCACAAGGTCACCCTTGCAGTACCATCGACGCTGAGAGGCTTAACTTCCGGGTTCGGAATGGGACCGGGTGT
>CAIOIJ010000155.1 GCA_903858325.1 uncultured Actinomycetes bacterium | reverse complement strand
GCTATTACTCGCGTATTAATTGAAATTATGTAACCATCACATTCGAAAGAGTTCAAAGTAATCTCACCTAACTCAATCCTCTTTTGTGCACTTGAACTTGCACTCCAATCACGGAGTTCCTTTATGACTTCGGAATAACCGGTTGAACAATTGATTGGTATCCGACGGATATTCGGTGCTGAATATCTACTACGAATAAGTGGCGTGAAAATTGTTCCCTTTCCTTTGTAATAATTATCAAGATCTAATTCGTGTGACCCTCGCTGGCTTGCAGATTCTGTAGCTTGAATCAGTGAGCGCTGTGCCACTGCGATACTTGCAATATCGGTCATCACCATAATTGAAAAAACAGTGACAATGAAGAGTCCAATTATAAGTAGTGAGATAGAGCCCTCTTCATCACTAAGTTTTTCCACTATTTTTCTATTGCGCCAAGTATTTTCCCTCAGCAAAGTCAGAGCCATGGCGATAAGTGTTCTTGCGCGATTGCGCTAACTATTCGTCCATTATCGAGCTCTATTCGTATCTCATTTCTTACCGTTGACCCAGCACTAATGCATGGATTTTTACTGCACACGATATTTAGCGAAATAGATTTCAATTCTTCTTGCGATAAGCCCATTTCCCCTCCCGCAATAGCGATTACCTGCTGAGCAACCATTCGTCCGCTCTCATCACTATGCATCTGAACATAAGCGCGCAGACTCTCTCGAGCTAAAACCCGTGCGCTCTCTTCGCCCCAACTCACTGATGAAAATTGATTGAGATATATAAACACTGGCAAGAAGAGTGGGATAGCAAGCATGACAAATTCAATTGATGCACTCCCTCGCTCATCTCTAAGTTTTAGGAATATTCGCCTCAAGAACGATTCTCCATGACGGCAATTCCCGATACATCGATTCGTGGAGATCGACTTATCATCGCAATGAAGCTAGGTAATAACGAAGGAATTGCGCGGCTCTTATGGGTAACTAAGATTCTGATCTTTTCAAAAGCATCAGCAGAATTGAGATCAATTACTTCATCGCTGGCATAGAGAACCCCCGTAATTGCTCGCTCTGATGCTTGGCTTTGAGTCAGCGCGACATCAATAGTGCGCATATTTGTTGCGACGATAAGTTGTGCACCGAGCAGAAATAGAACGAGTAAAGGGATTATCACCATTGCGCTCTCAACGCTGCCGCGCTCGTCCTTGCAATAACGAATGAGCTGGCGACCTCGAGAAATAAATATATTCACCGAATCCCATTCATAGCATCGAGTGAATTGCGCAAGATAGCGGTAAGTCGAGGGGCAGCAATTGTCCAAATTGCAGTTACTAATCCAGTTGTCATAAGTACAACGAGAACCCATCCGGGAACATCACCACGTTCGTCGCTGAGAGCTCTTTTCAAAGGCAAAGTACATCGGGCGATGAAGGCATGTGCTTTATGAAGAAAATCTAATTGATATCGCAAAGCTCGGTTTGTAAATTTCTCAATTGAAATTTCAATTTCGTTAGTTGTGTTCAAGGGCTCCTCCTAATATGTAGATGGAGGGAACTATCTAATTATTATGAGTGAAAGATGGGAGTAAGAGTGCCCTATGTGAATAAAGGGAAGTTGTGGAAACTAAAGCAGTGCAGGTGCGATCTCCGGGAACCATGAAAGCGCTTCATCACGGAAATTACCTTCGGCTTCAAGTTGGCAGAATATTCCAGTTGTTCCGAGTGTGACCCTGTGAATCAATACATACTCTGCAGGTAAATTAAGTTGGAAACCAATTTTTGCTGTGGGATTACGCGGATCGCCTACGCGTGCGCTCTGATCGCGTAACCATTCACGCGAGTATTTGAAGGTTTGTGTGCGCAATGGCTCCACAAGTGGAACAAGGAAATCAAGAACTAAATTTGGATCAACATCAACATCAGCCAATATGAATCCATCTTTTTTGAAACCTTCATAGAGTGCGGTGGAATCATCATCGAGTGCATGCTTGAGAAGTCGTTTCATAGGTTCTGGAAAACCACCAGGCAAACGATTACACGCACCAAAATCTAGAACACCGAGACGTCCATCGGCGAGAAGACGAAAATTTCCGGGATGCGGATCTGCATGTAATAAACCTGCGCGATCTGGTGATGTGAAATGAAAACGGGCTAATTTCATTCCTGCATTATTTCTCTGCTCTTGTGTGCCTTTTGCAATGATTTGAGAAAGCGGAGTTCCCTCTAGCCATTCCGAAACTAAAACACGATCAGAGACCATAACAACTTTAGGAATAGCGATATCTGGATCACCATCGTAAACACGTGCATAGGTTTCTTGTGCTTGCGCTTCGTATCGGTAATCAACCTCTTCAATAATTCTTGAGCGAAGTTCTTCGAGTAATGGTTTCATTTCAAGCCCAGGCATTACTAATTGGAAGATCTTTGCAAAACGCTGAATTTGATTTAGATCAGAGATAAGTGCTTCAGCTGCGCCGGGGTATTGAATCTTTACCGCAACAACACGACCATCTTTCCACTGTGCTTTATGCACTTGGCCAATAGATGCAGATGCAGTGGGAAGATCTTCAAAACTTGCGAAATTGTCTCGCCAATCTTCGCCAAGTTCTTTGGCAAGTACTTTATGTACAACGCGAGTAGGCAGCGGCGGCGCAGACTCTTGTAACTTTGTAAGAGTTTCTCGATATGGCTTAGCAATTTCTTCAGGTAAGGCCGCTTCAAAAACTGAGAGCGCTTGTCCAAATTTCATCGCGCCGCCTTTGAGTTCTCCAAGTACTTTGAAGAGTTGCTCTGCAGTTTTCTCTTGAATCTCAGCGAAAACTACATTGCTCGATTGACCAACTAGTTGACGACCAATTCCAAGTGCTCCACGTCCGGCCAGACCCATAGGAATTGAAACCATTCGAGCAGAACGAGCCAAAGTAGATTGCGGAATCTCACTACCTTTGTTGTTGACCTCGTTTGACATAGGCGCAATTGTGAAGGAAGTAATGCCTGCTCGCCACGTGAAATTTCAACTCCACGCGCAACCGCAGCGTGGGTGGAGGGCATACGTAATGTGTTCTCTATTACAGAGCGCACCAGAATGAAAACGAGTTCTAGACCCGACTAAGGATTTATCTATTCCATCGATATAACTCAAGAGTTCTTGTGCAATATGGCCCGCAATTTCATGGGCGGATGCAATTGAGCTCTCGCAATCATCCGAATCATTTTCTAAGAACTGCGAAATATCTCCTTGTTCTACGCGCGAAATTTGAATACATCGCAGGCAAGGAGTTTTGCCGGGCTTTACAAGAGGGCCCCACACAATTCCCCCGCCTTGCGGTGTATATACAAGAAAGAAATCCAATCGGCTGCGCATCCATTCAGATATCAATCCTGTTGAAAGATCTTCTTTAGTTGGGTCTCCTACATATATTCGCAAACTCTTCTCTTTCAACTCTCGCTTCTTGTTATCAGAAGGAATGGGAAAGAGCGCAAATTCTTTAGATAAATCGGCTAGTCGCATACGAAAGCTGGAACCAACATCGCTAGCTCGTAAATATGTACTGCCGATATCGCGGTGGCTAATTGCCTCGTTCTCTCGAATACCTTGGCTGCCCATTGCTGTATTTGTGACTCCGCTACCTAAGAGAATTCCATAGAGCAGTACTGCAATTCGACTGGTTCCATAAATTACGACATCAAAATCTTGTCGCGCAGATATGACTTCAATACCGCCATCATCTATTCCATCTCGCCATGTTATTTCTGATAACTCTGGAGCAAGTCGCTTATGCAGTAATTGCAATGCAGGGTCTTGCGCTTCAACATTTCTTCTCTTTGCTCGCGCTGCGATGGATGGCACACTTGAATGGAATCTGTTCGATAGAACAATTCTGCTCTGACGAAAATCTAAGAAATTATGCGAATACAGAATCGCAATAATTTCATCGAATTCAATCTGTGAGATTCCCACGTGCATTCTTATTTCTTCGCTACTTTTTGAACCATTGAGTAATTCGATAACTGAGCGAGCGCCGTTGTGAAATATTTCAAAACTGTGATCGAAGTTACCCACGATCACTCTCTCCTTGCCCTCGGAGAAAGTATTGGAGAATCGAACTCCGGCTTTGAGTCGTGGTGAATATGCCTCGCTTGTGCGAATCTTTCCTATTGTCTTTGTCATAAACGAAGAGTTCACTGTGATGAGTAGGCGCAAAATTACGAGATTCGAAGTTGTGCGCATTGGCCTCAATAAGTGACCCACAGGAGTAGAAGAAGCACTGAGGGAATGTGAATTAAAAGAACAAACCCCCGAGCGCATCAGCGCACGAGGGCTTGCCTACGTATCGACGTTAGATATTTATATATCTAAAAATTACTGTGCTTTGCCAAGGATGCGATTGACCTTGGTGCCACAGACAGGACAGATTCCCTGTGCCATGCGACGACCAGATTCAGAGACCTTTACAGTTCCCTCGAAATCACGCTTCTCTTTGCACTTAACGCAGTAAGCGTCACCTTTGTATGTCTCAGCCATAATTTTCCTCCAATCGACGCTT
>CAIOIJ010000154.1 GCA_903858325.1 uncultured Actinomycetes bacterium | reverse complement strand
GAAATGTTCGCGAAGAGAAAAAAATTCGTACAGTAATCCAAGAATTAAATTACCGCCCAAATATTGCTGCGCGAAATTTAAAATTAGGGCGTAGCGCAACAGTTGCAATTATTGTTCCAGATATCTCAAATCCATTTTTTGCAGCGATTGTTCGCGGCGCAGAGAAAGCGTCGGGGGATAGTTTGATGGCTGCAATCGTCAACACAGATTCCAATTCCGAACGAGAAATCAATGCACTTGCTCATCTATATGGTCGCGTTGATGGAGCAATCTTTGTTCCAACGAAAGAGAGCGATCACAAGAGCGGACTTTCACACTTTGGCCGCCCCATTGTTTTTGTTGACCGTATTTTGCAGAAAGAGAAGAAATATGACTCCGTCTTGGCTGATAACGCACGGGGCGCTCAGCTTGCAGTTGAGTATTTTCTTGCAGAAGGCCATACCAAGATTGCAATCATCGCGGGTCCTCTCGATTCAACACCGGGGCGCCAAAGAATTGAAGGCTTCAAGGAGACAATGACAAATTCAGGAATCAAACTTCGTTCTGACTATGTAGTTGAATCTGACTTTACTCAAGCCGGCGGTTATGCCGCCATGAGCCAACTTTTGAATCTGGCCGAACCTCCAACAGCGGTTTTTTCATCGAACAATCTCATGACATATGGAGCTTTGGATGCTTTGAAAAATAGGGGAGTATCGGTACCTAGTGATATCTCCTTTATCGGCTTCGATGATTTCGAATTATCATCCCTAGTTAGTCCCAGCATTACAGTTATTAATCGCGATGCCGAAGCTCAAGGAGCCGAAGCTATGCGAATGCTCATGTGGCGCCTCGAGAATATGGATTCAAAGGCCTCGAAAAATAGCGTCATCCCAATAAATTTGATCAAACGCGAGTCAGTCACAATTCCACGTACGTGGAATTTGAATAACTCACATAAGGTCAAAGTTCTACCGCCCCAAACGAGTGATCACTCAAATAATAAGGAGAAGGTAAATGAATAACCCAATAACAAAGAAGAAGGGCTTTATTGCTGCTGCAGTTGCATCAGTTCTAGCTTTTTCTTTCCTAACAGCTGTAGCCCCAGCGGCAACTGCTGCAGGAGAAAAAATCACAAAGATCGGTATTGCCTACGATCTAGGTGGACGCGATATCCCTGGCTTCAACCAGTTGGCATATTTCGGTGCACGTGACTATGTCGCGAAGAATAAGTCAGTAAAGATCCAAGAGCTACAAGCTGCACTCTCAGATACAGATGCAACACGTGCTGAGCGTCTACGTTTGCTAGCAACAGCAGGTTCAAACCCAATTATTGCTGTTGGTTTTACTTACGCTTCATCAGTAGCAATCGTTGCTAAAGAATTCCCTAAGGTTAAGTTTGGTGTTGTAGATGACTCAACAGTCAAGCTTCCAAACGTACTAGGAATTACTTTTGCTGAGCACGAAGGTTCATACCTTGTAGGAGCAATCGCAGCAATGAAGTCAAAGTCAGGCAAAGTTGGCTTCATCGGTGGAGTTCAGACTCCACTTATCGTGAAGTTCAATGCTGGCTATGCAGCTGGTGCTAAGAAGATCAACCCAAAGATCAAGGTTCAATCTGTCTACCTATCAATCTTCCCTGACTTCTCTGGCTTCAACGATCCTGCAAAGGGCGAAGAATCAGCAAAGGGTATGTTTGATAACGGTGTAGATGTTGTCTTCTCAGCAGCTGGTGGTTCAGGCGCTGGTGCACACAAGGCAGCAATTGCTAAGACTGGTGTTTGGTCAATCGGCGTAGATGCTGATGAGTACTACTTCCCATCAAATGCTTCATTCAACGAAATCATCCTTACCTCAATGCTCAAGAATGTAAACGTTGGTGTTCTTGACATGATCAATTCAATGGCTAAGGGAACTTTCAAGTCCGGAGAAAAGAACTTCGGATTGTCTAACGGCGGAGTTGGATATTCCACAGCTGGTGGAAATATCGATCCAAAGACAAAGGCAAAAGTTGAGTCACTTATCAAAGATATCAAGGCAGGAAAAATTAAAGTTCCTACAAAGATGTAATTTTTGTAAAAACTTTAGTTAGTCTCACAGATTCATGGTGGGGTCGCCGATATAAAAGGCGGCGACCCTGCTAAGAATATTTAGTTCAAGCGAAAGGTAGAAAAATGGCAAGTGCAGTTGAGATCAAGGGTATTGAGAAGAAATATCCAGGAGTTGTTGCAAACCATAATGTAAGTCTCACTGTTCAAAAGGGGCACATTCACGCGATCATTGGCGAAAATGGTGCTGGCAAGTCAACACTAATGAAGATTCTCTATGGCATGGTCCGTCCCGATAGCGGTTCTATCGCCATTGATGGCAAAGATGTCGTTTTAAAATCTCCTCATGATGCAATCGCGCTAGGTGTTGGTATGGTCCACCAACATTTTATGCTCGCAGATAATGCAACAGTTTTAGAAAATGTTATTTTAGGAAGCGAACCAGTAAGTTTTGGTGGAGTAATCCAACATACTGCTGCCAGAGAAAAACTCATTGAAATCGCTGAAAAATACGGCCTAGATATTGATCCTGATCAAAGCGTTGCTGATCTCAGTGTTGGTGAACGCCAGCGCGTTGAAATCTCTAAGGTGTTATTTAGAGGTGCACAGATTTTGATTTTGGATGAGCCAACCGCTGTTCTAGTTCCACAGGAAGTGGATGAACTCTTTTCAAATCTCAAAGATCTGACTGCGCATGGGCTGACCATTATTTTCATTTCACATAAGTTAGATGAAGTTTTGGCGATTGCAGATGAGATCACTGTAATGCGTACAGGTACAACAGTTGCATCAGTGAACCCCAAGAACGCAACAAAGAAACAACTCGCCGAGCTTATGGTTGGACGCGAATTGCCAAAGCGGCGTGAAGTTTCGACACAACCAAGCAATGAAAAAGTGTTACAGGTGCACGCGGCATCGTATGCAGCACCTGATGGGCGCGAGATTTTGCATGAAATCTCCTTAGATATTCATGCAGGCGAAATTGTTGGCCTGGCAGGTGTTGAAGGAAATGGTCAATCAGAACTCATTGAATTAATTATGGGTCTGGTAAAGACAAGCGGTGGTTCAGTCTCAATTCTTGGCGAAGATATTGCACATATGACATCTCGAAAGATCAGGGATTCTGGTGTTGGCTACATTCCACAAGATCGCCAGCGCGATGCCCTCCTTATGGCTGCCCCACTATGGGAGAACAGAATTCTGGGACATCAAGCAACAGAACCGATGTCTAACGGTATTTGGATCAATAAAGGAAATGCGCGAAAAGATTCGCAACGTCTCATCAAGGAATTTGATGTTCGTACTCCAAGCATCAATGTGATGGCAGGTGCGTTATCAGGTGGTAATCAGCAAAAATTTATTGTTGGCCGCGAACTCAGCGGTAATCCGCATTTGCTAATTGCGGCGCAGCCAACTCGCGGCGTAGATGTAGGCGCACAGGCCCTTATTTGGAACTACTTGATTGAAGCTCGTGTTGCAGGAATG
>CAIOIJ010000153.1 GCA_903858325.1 uncultured Actinomycetes bacterium | reverse complement strand
GCAGCTTTCGCAAGTGGTGCAACGCGAACAAACCATTGCATTGATAAACGTGGTTCAACAGTTGTATCGCAACGTGAGCAATGACCGACAGAGTGAAGGTATGGACGTTTTTCAGCAACTACGCGACCTTGTGCTTTGAGCGCTGCAACTACTGCTTTACGGGCATCAAAGCGATCCATGCCATCAAATTCAGTACCGGAATTAGCCATAACTCCGTGTTCATTCATAATGATTGGCATATCAATTCCGTGACGTGTTGCCATTTCAAAGTCATTAGGGTCGTGTGCACCAGTTACCTTTACTGCACCTGTTCCAAATTCTGGATCTACTAATTCGTCAGCGATGATTGGAATCATTCGATTAGCAAGTGGCAATAATACTTGCGTGCCAATCATGTGCTTGTAGCGTGGATCATCGGGATGAACCGCAACAGCGCCATCACCAAGCATTGTTTCTGGTCGGGTAGTAGCAACGGTTATTTGTTGATCTCCATCACCGTAACGAACTGAAACAAATTCACCTTCAACATCTGAATGTTCTACTTCAATATCCGATAGCGCAGTCAAGCAACGTGTGCACCAGTTGATGATTCGCTCTGCACGATAAATAAGATCAGCATCGTAGAGTTTCTTGAAAATTGTAGGAACCGCTTTGATTCCATTTGCATCCATCGTGAATGCTTCCCGGCTCCAGTCGACACTTTCGCCAAGGCGACGCATCTGTCCAAGAATTGCTCCACCGGATTCGGCTTTCCATTCCCAAACTTTCTTTACAAATTCTTCACGGCCCAAATCATGGCGTGACTTTCCTTGCGTCGCTAATTGTTTTTCAACAACATTTTGAGTTGCGATTCCTGCGTGATCCATACCTGGTAACCAGAGCGCTTCAAAACCTTTCATTCGCTTCATGCGAATAAGAGTGTCTTGCAATGTGTGATCGAGTGCGTGACCGATGTGCAAACTGCCAGTTACATTGGGAGGCGGAATAACAATTGTGTACGGCTCTTTGTCAGATGTGTTATCGGCGGTGAAATAGCCAGCAGCAATCCACTTTTCATAAAGTGGAGTCTCGATATCGGCCGGTGAAAAGGTCG
Organism: uncultured Actinomycetes bacterium; assembly: GCA_903858325.1. Taxonomy (GTDB): domain Bacteria; phylum Actinomycetota; class Actinomycetes; order Nanopelagicales; family Nanopelagicaceae; genus Planktophila. Next base: position 3,928 of record CAIOIJ010000153.1, on the reverse strand, counting down.
ACGCGAGTTCGCGCTTGTTCTGACTCATAGCGAGCAGTCTAGATTATGCGCTCTTCTCTTCCTGACCCTTTTGAGCCCGTGCACGCTTTGGAATATCGCCTGTGCGATTAATCATTGTAGGCAAAACCCCATCATTGATGCACTCCTTAGTCACTACGACCTTGGCTACATCAGATCGGCTCGGTACGTCATACATAACGGCCAATAGAACTGATTCCATAATTGCGCGGAGTCCACGTGCGCCGGTACCGCGCTTGAGTGCAAGTTCTGCAATTGCATCGAGGGCTTCAGTGTCGAATTCAAGTTCAACATTATCGAGATCAAAGAGGCGCTGATACTGCTTTACCAAAGCATTCTTTGGCTCTGTAAGAATCTGCATCAATGCTTCTTTATCAAGGTTTTCAACACTTGTAATTACTGGAAGACGTCCAATGAATTCTGGAATCATTCCAAACTTTAGTAGATCTTCTGGCATGACTTCAGCAAAGAAATCTTTGCGAGACTTATCTTCTGCCGATTTCATTACGGCGTTGAAACCAACGCCTGCCTTGCCACTGCGACTTTCAATAATCTTTTCAAGACCCGCGAAAGCTCCGCCAACAATGAAGAGAACATTTGTAGTATCGATTTGAATAAATTCTTGATGTGGATGCTTACGTCCACCTTGAGGCGGTACAGATGCAACAGTTCCTTCAAGAATCTTGAGCAGCGCCTGCTGCACACCTTCACCCGATACATCTCGAGTAATTGATGGGTTCTCAGATTTACGGGCAACCTTGTCAATTTCATCGATATAAATAATTCCAGTTTCAGCTTTCTTCACATCAAAATCTGCGGCTTGCAAAAGCTTGAGCAAAATATTTTCTACATCTTCGCCAACATAACCAGCTTCTGTGAGCGCAGTTGCATCAGCGATCGCAAATGGAACATTGAGCATGCGCGCCAAAGTTTGCGCCATAAGTGTTTTGCCGCAGCCAGTTGGGCCGAGTAGCAAAATATTGCTCTTTGCTAATTCAATAGAATCTTCGCGCTTTGTATCTCCGGTTTGCACACGCTTGTAATGGTTATATACGGCAACAGAGAGTGACTTCTTTGCACGATCTTGACCAATGACATATTGATCAAGGAATTCGAAAATTTCTTGTGGCTTTGGTAGTTCGGTAAGACCTAATGAACTTGCTTCTGCAAGTTCTTCAACAATGATTTCGTTACAGAGTTCGATACATTCGTCGCAGATATAAACACCTGGGCCAGCAATGAGCTTCTTGACCTGCTTCTGTGTTTTGCCACAAAACGAGCACTTCAGTAGATCGCTTGTTTCGCCGATGCGTGTCATGACACTCCTTAAAGTTCGCTAGTGAGGGAAGTGCGAACTTGTACGGAGTAAGCGTAGATTCTTTGCCCTAATTGAGCGCGGGTATTTAGCCCTTTGGGTGTTCGCCCTGAGAATAATTGGCCTTCTTTGGCATCTTGAGATCAATAACTCCTGGGACAAAGAGAACTGCAACACAAACAATTACGTGGAAGATGCTTGCGCCAATAAGTAATTCCTTTTCACCAACAAGATTTACTGCAGGTCCGACAAGGGCCATCCCTAATGGCATCAGACCAACTGATCCCATGTGGTCGATACTAAAAACACGTCCCTGTAATTCTTGCGGGATTTCTCGCTGGATGGCGGTACTCCAATATGCATCCCACGGACCAACAGAGAGTCCAGCAATTAAATAACCAGCCATTACAAAAGTTGGCGAAATTGGAAATGCAAGTACAAGGGTTGCAACAACGAGAATTCCCCACACGCTTATCGAAACTAATCCTGGGTGTTTTGCGTTGTAACGAATCGCAATCAGCGCCGAAATCACTGCACCAACACTAAAGAGCGCTGCAGAGGCTGCAAAGACAGTATCGGTTCCAAATTCACGGCGAGAAATAATTGGTAATAAAACTTGTTCTGCACCTAAGACAACCATGAGTTGTATCGATGCCATTGCAATCACTGCTGCCACCCAAGGCATGGACCACACTGTTTTCAAACCTTCTTTGAGGTCTACAAAAAACTTTGGTGCATCTACATTCTTGACATATTTAGGCTCAACGATTGGAAATAGAAGATAGGCGCCAATTGCAAAGAAAATTGTTGTGACGGCAAATGTGAGACGTCCGCCAAAAGCAATCACAGAGAGTCCGCCAATACCTGGCCCAACAATTGAGGCAAGCTTTATAACGATTCCTCTAGCAACATTTCCTGCAGGTAATTTTTCTGATGGCAAAACCGTTGGCATGATTGCACCTGCTGCAGGTGCGCCAAACGCGTCTCCTGCGCCCATTATGAATACTAATATTGCAATTACAAAAAGCGGAATACTTGGTGCGGCCACAAATACAAGAATCAGTGCGATAAAGGCTCTGAAAAGATCAGCACCCATCATTACAAATTTTCTAGGAAGTCGATCTGCCCATACGCCACCTACTGGTGCAAGCATCACACCAGATAAAACACGTGCGGCAAGAATGAGTCCAAGCGATGTTGCATTTCCGCCAGTATCTAAAACGGTGACAGCGAGTGCAATCGGAAATGCAGAAGCACCAATATTTACAAGCAGACCAGATGTCCAAAGGCGCAAATAATCTTTATAGGACCAGATAGATCCCTCTTTGATTATCTTCACGTAATAGAGAAAGCCTTAGTTAGCTGGCTTTGCCTTACGTGATGCAAGTACTTGGTCGATAAGTCCATACTCAACAGCTTCTGCTGCGGTAAGAATCTTGTCGCGCTCGATATCTGCTGCAATATCTGCAGGAGAGCGAGTTGAATGTTTTGCAATCATTGATTCGAGCAAAGTACGCATGCGCATAATCTCTTTTGCTTGAATTTCGATATCAGATGCTTGTCCGCCACCCTCAGAAGATGGTTGGTGAATCAAAATACGTGAATGCTCAAGTGCGTAACGCTTTCCTTTAGCACCGCCAGCAAGAATTACTGCTGCAGCAGAGGCAGCTTGACCCAAACAAATTGTGCTTACATCTGGGCGGATAAATTGCATCGTGTCATAAATTGCAGTGAGTGCTGTAAATGATCCACCAGGTGAGTTGATGTAAATCATGATGTCACGATCTGAATCCATAGATTCAAGCGTAAGAAGCTGTGCCATTACATCGTTTGCAACGGTGTCATCAATTGGCTGGCCCATGAAAATAATGCGCTCTTCAAATAATTTTGTATAAGGATCAAGGCGCTTGAAACCATATGCAGTCTTCTCTTCAATTGTTGGAAGAACGTAACGGTTAGTAATTTCGTTGATGCGGTTCATCTCTGAATTCATGCTGTGCCTCCACGACCTGAAACTTGACCTGCTGAACGAACAACATGATCTACAAATCCATACTCTTTCGCTTCATCAGCTGTAAACCAGCGATCACGATCTGAATCCGCAGTAACCGTTTCAATGCTCTGTCCTGTGTGATGGGCAATGAGTTCTGCCATCTTCTTCTTTGTAAAACCAATTTGTTCTGCCTGAATCTTGATATCAGTTGCAGTTCCACCAATACCGCTTGAAGGTTGGTGCATCATGATGCGTGCATGTGGAAGCGCATAACGCTTTCCAGCAGCACCTGAACAGAGCAAGAACTGACCCATTGATGCAGCAAGTCCCATTCCAACAGTTGCAACATCATTATTTACATATTGCATAGTGTCGTAAATCGCCATACCTGCAGTAACAGAGCCACCAGGTGAGTTGATGTATAGGAAAATATCTTTATCTGGATCTTCGGCTGCTAGCAAAAGAATTTGCGCTGCAATTGCATTAGCCATCGAATCTTCAACGACTGAACCTAGGAAGATAATTCGTTCGCGAAGCAAACGGTTGTAAACCTGGTCATCGAGACCACCTGAACCTGATTGCGGTGCGCGTGCCAAGATTTC
>CAIOIJ010000152.1 GCA_903858325.1 uncultured Actinomycetes bacterium | reverse complement strand
TGGCGCAAGCGTTGCAGTGGGTGACCTTGATATGGCTGGCGCAGATCGCGTAGTTGCAGCTATTACAGCAATGGGCGCAAAAGCTAAAAGTTATAAATTAGATGTATCCGATGATGCCCAAGTTGGGGCAGTTGTTACTGAAATCGAAAAAGACTTTGGTGGCTTACACATTGCGGTAAATAATGCAGGAATTGGCGGAGATCAAGCCCTGACTGGCGATCAAACTCCTGCTGGGTGGCGCAAAGTTATTGGCGTCAATCTCGATGGCGTCTTCTATTGCATGCGTCATGAAATTAGAGCAATGAAGAAATCCGGCGGAGGCTCTATCGTAAATATGGCTTCGATACTTGGCGCTGTTGGTTTTGCGAACTCTGCGGGATATACCGCAGCAAAGCATGGTGTTATCGGTTTGACCAAAGCATCCGCAATTGAATATGCAACAGAGGGTATTCGTGTCAATGCAGTTGGTCCCGGTTTTATCAATACACCGCTTTTAGGCGCACTTCCTCCGGAAGCCCTGCCTGCAATCGCATCGCTGCATCCAATGAATCGCTTAGGTAATCCAGAAGAAGTTGCTGCAATGGTTATTTTCTTATCTTCACCTGCTGCTTCCTTTATTACAGGTGGTTACTACCCAGTCGATGGTGGTTATTTAGCTCGCTAAAAGCACAATTATTCAAGGAGGAATGACAATGGATATTTCCGACAAGTTCGTCGTAGTAACCGTTACTCACGATGAAACAAAAATATGGGCTACTGGTATAGAAAAAGGGAAAAAGCCCGAGAGAATCTTCTCGCCAGAAAAGACTAACCATCACCACTTTCGTACAGATCAAAAAACTAAGGGCTCAAAAGTTGATGCGCAAACAATCGTTTACTACGAAGAAATTGCTGCATCTATTGCAGGAGCATCTGAAATTTTATTGATTGGACATGGACATGCAAAAGCCAGCTCTATGTTGCATTTGATTCAATATCTCGAAAGAAAACACCCTGCTACTGCGCACAAGATTGTTGATGCGTTAGATGAAAATCTTGCTGCGATGAGTGAACCTGAAGTTTTGAAGTTAGCTCGAGCGTGGTTTGAAGCACATCAGTTGATGATCTAGCCAATAAATTCAGTATCAAATTTACGATTCTGATCATGAACACAACTCTTGTTATCGGTGACTTTGGCACAGTCATCGCATAACAAGACTAGTTCGTGACATGTTGCTGTACGGCAGTTATAGAACTGTTTAGTTGGAGCATTACAGCTCTCGCACTCACCGATAACTTTTGTCTTAGGTGAAAAATCAATTGCTAGACGGTCATCGAAAGTAAAGAGAGAACCTTCCCACAAGCTGTCATCGCCATATTTCTTGCCATATCGAACGATTCCGCCTTTGACTTGATAGACCTCTTTGAAGCCGCGCTTTTTCATAACCGATGAGAGAATTTCGCAGCGAATCCCGCCAGTACAGTAAGTAATTACTGGCTTATCTTTAATGTGATCGTATTTTCCACTTTCAATTTCTTCGACAAAATCGCGTGATGATTGTGTATTAGGAATAATTGCATTGGTGAATTTTCCAATTTTTGCTTCGAAGGCATTGCGACCATCAAAGAAAACAACTTCATCACCGCGCTCTGCAACTAGGGCATCAACTTCCTCGGGACGTAAATGAATACCGCCATCAACAACGCCATTTTCATCTACTTCAATAAGATCTGGATCGCCGAATGCGACGAGTTCGTCACGAACTCGAACTTGCAAGCGAGGGAAATCATTACCGGTACCAAGTGACCATTTGAATTCAGTCTTCTTGAAACCGGGGTATAACTTAGTTTTATGTACATATTTTTTGAGGTCATCCATGTCGCCACCGAGAGTGCCATTGATGCCATGCTTAGAAATAATGATTCGACCTTTGAGACCAAGGGTTTCGCATAACGTCTGTTGCCAAAAGCGCATTGCTGTGGGATCTGAAATCGGCGTGAAGCAGTAATAAAGGATTACTTTCTGCTCTGCCATGTCAGTAGTTTACCTACTCTTTATTAGTGCGTCACCACGCGATAGCGAGCAAGAGAGCTATCGGTTGCATAGGCAATTCGCACACCGGCAGCCTTTGAGGCGCTCAAGCCTTCGATAATCTGCGCCGTCAAGATTTCACCCGGTGCCACAACGGCAACACCAGGTGGATATGGGGCTATGAGGTCTGCACAGATTCGGCCAATCGCATTCTTTGCATCAACCATTTCTGTACTTGCAAAATAAGCATCGCGCATCGAAATACCTTGTTGAGGCACAACCGACCAACTGAGCGCCGTTGCTGATTCACGCGGCGTAGTAGCTAGCTCTTTTAGGACTGGAATAAGAATTGAGGCAAGCGTTGCAAAATCTTCGTGGGAATCAGCAAGGGTTGCTAGAAAAACAACGGTATCGCGATCAGCCATTTCAACCCGGACTCCCAATGCCCCGATTGCTTTCTCAATATCTACTCCTGATGCACCTAATTGATTAGCGCGCAGTACTACTTTTACTGGGTCGAATCGCCCTGCAGAGAAATTAGTTTTGTTGAGAAATATTTCTTGTGAAAATTCCTTCTGAACCGCTTCCTTGAAAATAGTTACATTGGAAATGAGTTGGCCTAATAACTCTTCACCTCGAGTTTGCAAAAGTGCGCGGCATCCATCAATGGAAGCAAGTGGTGCACCTGCCGGAGAAGTTGTATGAGTGGTTTCAAAACTTTGTTCGAGGCGATCGAGATTGAGGTACTCGCCACGGGCAATAAGTAATGCAGAGGCGCTATAACCGGGAAGTGCTTTGTGTGTACTTGTTATGAGGGCATCGGCGCCTAATTGCATTGCATTGCGCGGCAGCTCTGGGTGGAAACCAAAGTGAGCGCCCCATGCGGCATCAATGACAACAGGAATTGAATGTTCATGTGCTTTGGAAATAAGTGCGGGAATATCTGAGATTGTTCCTAAGTAACCAGGTTCTGTAAGCAGTAGAGCAATTGGCTTTTCATGTAAAACTCTTTCAAATTCTGCAACTGAAATACCAGTTGGAACTCCCGTTGCCTTATCTATTTCGGGGGAGAGCCATAGTGGTTCAAGACCTGCAAGAACTAAAGCGCTGAGTACAGATCTGTGCGCCGTACGCGAAAGTGCAACTTTGTCGCCAGGTTTTCCAAGGGCAAGAATGACTGTTTGATTGACATGCGTTGAACCACCCGTTGAGAAGCGAGCAAAATCTCCGCCCCAGAATTGGGCTGCTAATTTTTCAGCCTTCGCTAAAACCGCATTGGTGAGTTTGATTTCATCTAAGCCACCATAGAGTGGAGTATCGCTATCAACTACAGCGCCAAGACCGGCATCTAGATGAGCGGCTCTCTGCTTATGCCCAGGAATCGTAAAGGGATGGCGCTCGCTCTCGAAGTAAGAAAGATAAGCATCAAGGAGTGGAGCACTGTCGCGCAGTTCACTCATCGATCTACTCCTCTTCTCTATCTCTTCATTTGCAAGGGTAACTTCTTGGCGCGCGTATGAGAAATATGGCTCTAGACTTTAACCATGACCACACTCACTAGTTTGACTCAAGAACGTCGGTTGGTTACCGCAATTCCGGGACCCAAATCACTCGAGGCGCTACAACGCCGTAGTGAAGCGACTTCTGGGGGACTAGGTATGGCTATTCCAGTCATTATCGAGCGCGCAAGTGATGCGATTTTGCTTGATATTGATGGAAATCAAATTATTGATCTTGGTTCTGGCATTGGTGTAACAAATGTTGGTAACTCAACGTCTCGCGTTGTCGATCGCGTAATTGAGCAGGCTCAAGCATTTACACATACGTGTTTCACCGTTGCCCCATATATGAATTACATCGAAGTCTGCGAAAAACTCAATGCTGCAGTACCTGGTCCATTCAAAAAGAAATCACTCCTTGTAAATTCAGGTGCAGAAGCCGTAGAGAATGCAATCAAAATTGCGCGCCACTACACAAAGCGTCCAGCAATTGTTGTCTTTGAACATAGCTATCACGGTCGTACCAACTTGACCATGGCACTTACTGCAAAAAACATGCCATACAAAGAGGGATTCGGCCCATTTGCACCAGAGATTTATCGCGTGCCAATGCCTTATTCATTGCGCTGGCTCGGTGATAAAAACACCATCACTGAAGATGCAATGGAAATGATTACTCATAAGATTGAAAAAGAGATTGGTGCACACAATGTTGCAGCAATTTTGATTGAGCCAATTCAAGGCGAAGGTGGATTTATTGTTCCGCCTAAAGGTTTCTTGCCGGCGCTTTCAAAGTACTCAACTGAAAACGGAATCATCTTTATTGCAGACGAAGTGCAAACAGGCTTTGCTCGCACCGGTCACTTCTTTGCTGTTGAAGAAGAAGGTGTATTTCCTGACATGGTTGTAACTGCTAAAGGAATTGCTGGCGGATTACCACTTGCAGCCGTCACTGGCCGCGCAGAAATTATGGATTCGGTTCACGTTTCAGGTCTTGGTGGAACATACGGTGGCAATCCACTGGCATGCGCTGCCTCCCTTGGCGTCTTTGAAACTATTGAGGAAGAGAACCTCATTGCTCGCGGAGCGCACATCGGTGAAATTCTTGGCAAATCCTTGCGCGCACTTGCGGCGAAGTATCCAATCATCGCCGAAGTTCGTGGACGCGGCGCTATGCAAGCAATTGAATTAGTAATGCCAGGTACTTTGGATCCAAATACAGCAGCGATGAATGCCGTCGTAAAGTATTGCCAGAGCAAAGGTGTTCTCGTTCTCACTGCGGGTACGTACTCCAACGTAATTCGCTTCTTGCCACCTGTTGTCATCACAGATGAGCTTTTACTCGATGCCATGAGCGTCCTAGATGAGGCATTCGCTTCTTTATAGCTTCTAGATTTAGCCCTGTCTTCTCACCCCTTATGGGGTGATTCTGGCTTTATTTTTCACCCAATCTGTATCACCCTATGCGTATGAGTCCACGCGAAAAAAAGATTACTGAGGGTGATTTATTGCCCAATGCCACCTTGGCCTTGACCACCCCACCCTCAATGCCCCGCAATTTCTTATCGCGGCGAAATCTTTTTCATCTCATCGATGTTAGAACACCAGGAGCCACACTCGTTGTCGCGCCTTCGGGATATGGGAAAACGACGCTTATTGCAGAGTGGGCTAATCAAAACCGGGAAAGAACTTTCTGGGCTTCTGCAGGTGGCACCGAAGATGCCTTTGAGTTTCGCAATCTTGTTTTTCAAGCAGTGCGAAATGTAATTCCGGATTTTGCTCCATGGTTCAAAGCTAATTTAAACATTAGTGCACATGAGATGTATGCAAAGTTTTTCGAAGAGATTGCTGTACTTGGTGAAGAGTACGTTTTTGTTTTAGATAATGGATCAGTCAATGATGGAGATGCCAATCCGCTTGCACAGTACATGATTGATATTTTGCCCAATAACCTTCATCTCATTGTTATTCGTCGAAATGCTCCAGAATCTTCGTATGTGCGATTTGCGCAACGCGGAAATCTCAATCTAATTTCATCATCCGATTTGAAATTTAATAAGGAAGAATCGTGCGCAATCGCGGCTCTCAATAACTTAGATTGCAATGATCCCGAAGTACACCCAATTATTGATCTCGCAAATGGATGGCCGGTGTGCGTACAAATGCTTTCCAAGAATTTTTCCAAAGGTCTTCGACGTACTAATTTCTCGGTAAAAATGGCTTCACCTACTGAGCCTCTCAGAATACTTACAATCGAAACCTTGAATAGTTTGGATGAATCTGAATTGGAGCAACTTGCACGACTTGCAGTTCTAAAAGACTTTGACTTAGAAACGGCACAAGTTATTTTGGGAAAAGTATTTGGCATTCAACAGCTAAATAAAATTGTGGGAGAAGGACTATTTATAAGCGTAACCGAATCTAGAAATCCAACTTATCATTTCAATCTCATTATGCGCGAAGCGATTTTGCAAATTGCAGCTGAGAAACAATTTGATCTCAAATCGGCTCACGTGCTTCTTGTCGATCATTTCTTACGACGTGACTTGAAATCCCAGGCACTTGAGCACGCTTATGAATCAAGTGATTACCAAAAGATGCACCAGCTCCTTAAGGTTTATTCTCGAGAAATGAGCGCGACTGGCCAGGGAGATGAATTACTCCGATGGGCACGCTATGCCGGGGATGAATCACCTCGAGGGCTGCTCATGCGCAAAACTGTCGCACTTTTAGGTCACGTAACTAATTTGAATTTCACTCAAGCGCAAGTAGATGCGCAAATACTAATTCACGAAGCTAACAATTCGCCCGTAGGAGATTTTCTTAGAAAAATCGCAAATGCGGCGCTGATGTATGTGAATTATTCAATCGGTAATTTTTCCCAAGTTGATATTAACAATAATGAAATTTTCGACCGGGAAGCTATTTCTGGCGATCTTGAAAATAGCGACAAAATAGCAATGATGCGAATTGTGGCAGGGAAGGCATATCTTTTTGAGTTCGATAAAATCTTGGAACTCACACATAGTAAAGCAATAGAAATGTCGCAAGAGGGCGTGGATGTAG
>CAIOIJ010000151.1 GCA_903858325.1 uncultured Actinomycetes bacterium | reverse complement strand
TGTGCCTGTTGCCATGTTTTTACTTTTCCTTCGATATGTGGGTGTTCCGAGAATTCCTCGTAACACGGTCTTCCTCTTGCTCCAGCGATACCGAATATGTAAAACATGAAACGGGTACTGATTAAGCGTCCGACTGTGTAGAAGCGTACAGGCTAAGTGCGCGTATACCTAAAGCGGGGCTAGACAGTTTGAGCGTGGAAGGTGTGTAATTAGGTATTCAATCTCGCGCAGTAGGGCGTTATGGACCGGGGAAGGTCGCATAAGGCGCACCTTGCTACGAGAGATTTGAGAAACATGGAACGTTTATCGCCACCACCTAGCCGCAATGCGGCACGGGGTTTATTAGTCATTCATTCACTGCCATCTGCACTGCGTCGCCATATTGATTGGGCGATCCACAGCGTTCTTGGAAATCATGTAGATGTGGAATGGAAAAGTCAGCCACTTATTGCTGGAACATATAGAACAACATTGGAATGGCGCGATAGTGCTGGGCGCGCAAGTGAGTTAGCTAGTTCACTTCGTACGTGGCATTACATACATTTTGAAGCCCAAGAATTCGGCGATAACGGCGGTGAAATATTTCGCTACACACCTGAACTTGGAATTCATAGGGGAGCCACCGATGCAACAGGAGCGATTCTCGTGAGTGAATTTTCTGTAACGCATTTATTAGATACAAGTTTTGATGAAGATTCCTTGCGTCAAGGGCTCGCTCTCATTCTTGGAACTTCATGGGAATTTGAATTGGAACGTTTTCGCGGAGTCGATCTACAAGAAGTGTCACACTTACGCGCAATCTAATTGGTAGAATAAAAGCATGAGCCAATTACCTGAAAGTCCAATTATTACTATCGAACGTCGCAAAGCTGTAACTGTCATTGTTGCCGCTGTCATTCTTGCAATTGCGTTAGGTGGTGGCCTTACAAAAGTTGGTTCGGGTTTTGCTGCACGTAGTGCAAATGGAATTACAGTGACAGGCTCTGCCAAAGTCGCTGCAGTTGCAGACAATGCAGTCTGGACACTTTCGGTAGCGCTCTCGGCTCCTAAAGTTTCAGATGCTGTAACTCGCGTTGGCGCTGGCGTTGAATCACTTACCAAATATTTATCTGATGGCGGAATTCCTGCGCAAGCGCTGACATTGGGACCAGTTTCAACATATGCAAATGAGGAATATCTCAATGGAAATTCAACAGGTCGCATACTTTCTTACCGCGCATCTCGCGATGTGACTGTGCGCTCTACCGATGTTCAACTTATCTCTAAGTTGAGTCAAGGAATCGGTTCGCTTTTGCAAAGTGGAGTTCCAGTAAATAATTATGGTCCTCAATATTATGTTTCTACTCTTGCAGATCTTCGCCCGCAGTTATTAGGTGAGGCGATGAAGGATGCAAAGATTCGTGCAGAAGCACTTACAAAAGCGGTCGGCGGATCAGTTGGCGCAGTGATGAGTGTGAAGAGTGGACCATTCCAGGTAACAACACCTGATTCAACAATGACATCCGATATGGGTGCCTACGACACATCTTCAATCGATAAGACAATTACTTCTACGGTTTCAGTTACTTTCAAAACTAACTAACCAATAACAGTTACGGTCTTACCTTTATCGTTTGTATGGCTGTAGATAGTCGTTGTAGCGCGCTCGCCCTTTTCAAGTGCGTACCCGCGTATATCGGTGGCCTCCTGATAGTCGTAATCAAATGTGTCATCGCGACCAATAACTAGAACTGATTTTTCGCGAACATAGAGTGGCAATGAGTCAAAACCGTGCCTCTCTTTTACCCATTGCGGGCCAACAATCTGCGTACCTGTAAAGAAGTTTGTCCAGGTTCCAGCAGGTAGGTAGAACTCAACTTCACCACTTGCACTAAAGACTGGTGCAACTAATAGTGATGAGCCGAACATATATTGCTGATCTAAGAAATGACATGTGCGATCTTGCGGAAATTCGATCAGCATTGCGCGCGCCATCGGTAGACCCAGGTCGCGAGCTTCGTGGGCAACGCTATATAAATAAGGCATCAGCGATGCCTTTAGCTTTGTAAATTTGCGCGTTACATCAACTGCCTCTTCATCGAATATCCAAGGCACACGCACTGATTCATTTCCATGCAGACGTGAATGCGAACTCAGCAAACCAAATGGCAACCAACGTTTGAAAACTGCAGGATCTGGAGTCCCTTCAAAGCCACCAATATCGTGGCTCCAGTACCCAAAACCACTCAAGCCCAAACTCAAACCGCCGCGCAAAGTTTCGGCCATAGATTCAAATGAAGATGAGTTATCGCCGCCCCAATGCACTGGGTATTTTTGACCACCAACGGTTGCGCTGCGCGCGAAGACAATTGCATCTTTAGGGTTACGTTCTTGCAAGAGTTCAAAAACAGTTTGGTTATAGAGCAGCGTGTAATAGTTATGCATATCGCCCGGGTGTGAATTATCAAAGTAGACAACATCAGTTGGAATTCTTTCGCCGAAATCAGTTTTGAAAGCATCGACTCCCATATCAAGGAGTGCGCGCAACTTTGATTTATACCAATCGCGCGCAGCAGGGTTCGTGAAATCTACAACTGCAAGACCTGCTTGCCATAAATCCCATTGCCACACTGAACCATCGGCTCGCTTGAGTAAGTAGCCATTGGCTTTGCCTTCTGTAAAGAGTGGAGATT
>CAIOIJ010000150.1 GCA_903858325.1 uncultured Actinomycetes bacterium | reverse complement strand
AGGAATTATTTTCTTAGGTGAAGGCATTAGTTGGAATGAACCTGTCGGTGCGCTAGTAGTTCTATTAGGCGCTGCAATTGGGCAAGAGAGAATCTCTTTAGGAAAGAGAAAAACCAACGGGTAATTCAAGGCGATGCTGCGCGAGTAACTCTTTGTTTTTTAGTATTGCTCCCGTTTTATCGTCGGCAACAATTATTCCTCCGGAGAGAATCACTGCTCTCTCGCAAAGTTCATAGGCGTATGGAAGGTCATGCGTCACCATCACGATTGTGACGTCAAGTGAGCGCAAAATATCTGCTAATTCTCTACGGCTAGCTGGGTCCAGATTCGATGATGGCTCATCCATCACCAAGATTTCTGGCTTCATTGCAAGCACTGTCGCAACTGCAACGCGTCTGCGTTGGCCAAAGGAGAGATGGTGTGGAGGGCGATCTTTGTACTCAGCCATTCCTACCAAATTGAGTGCATAGTCAACAGTTTCATCAAGTGCTTCGCCTCGAATACCCATGTTGTATGGACCGAAAGCAACATCTTCTCCAACGGTAGGCATGAATAATTGATCGTCAGGGTCTTGAAAAACAATTCCGACTTTCGAACGAATATTGCGAATAGATTCCTTATTCTTTGAATCAACCTTTTCGCCTGCAATGAAAACTTCACCCTGCATTGTCTGGTGAATTCCATTCATGTGTAGAACAAGTGTGGTTTTACCAGCGCCATTTGGCCCAAGTAGTGCCACGCGTTCTCCCTTTTCAACACGAAGGTTAACTCCGTAAAGAGCTTGATTGCCATCGGGATATGCAAATGCCAAATTGTTGATTAACAAACTTGGGTGGTTATTCATCTATTTCTAACCCTTCATCCTGAAAAATAGCGAGACAAGAAGTGCCACAGCGGGAATGCTAAAGGCTCTTAGCCATGTCGAAGCGCCGACAGATTTCGCTTCAGTATGAGGAAGTTCTCCATCAAAACCGCGAGAGAGCATTGCTAGATGTACGCGCTCGCCACGTTCGTATGAACGAATAAACAGTGCTGCCGCAGATGTCGCAATAACTTTCCAATGCTTTATTCCTGTGGCATCGAAACCGCGTGACTGGCGTGCAATTGCCATTCTTTCCATTTCATCACTAATTACATTGACGTAGCGCAACATAAAGGAGGCAATCTGAACCATAATTTTTGGTAATCGCAAACGTTCTAGTCCACGCAAGATCTCACGGGCAGTAGTTGTTGTTGAAAGAATGACAGCGCTGAGAACACCTAACGTTCCTTTGGCGACAATTGCTATGCCAGCAAGTAACCCATCACGATAAAGATTGAATGGGCCTAACTCAAAGCGTTCGCCTGTTCCGAAAAAGGGCATCAGGATTGCAAAAAATATAAATGGCACTTCAATAAGTGCTCGTTTTGAGAGAGTAATAATCGAGATTTTTCCAGCTAGCGCCGAAGTAATCACTAAGGCAAAAAAGATTGCAAATGCTGGCCAATATGTTATTGGGGTGGAAACAACGACGAGTACAAAGAATAAAACGGTGCAGATTTTTACATGCGGTGGAAGTGAGTGCACAACTGAGTGGCGATGAATATAGAGCCGCTCACCAACATCATGGCCATGGTGATGACCATGAGAATGAACCTGGATCTTTTCGGCAGTTGACGTATTTATCTGCTTGCACCATTCTTGCGTCGCAAGACCAAGAAGAGTCCAGTAGAAATACCAGCTGTAGCGATGACACCAATTACTCCAGCTGCTCCAGTTGATAAGCGATCGTTCTCTATTCCTTTGACGCCATAGTCAGCAAGTAACTTATCTGCATTTGTGTGTTTCTTGGCGGTGCCGAGGAAACCAATATCTCCAGCAACTTTCTCTAATCCATCAGGGCTTGAGGATGCGTAATTTGAAACAATCCCAGCAAGTAGAAGGGATATCGCAAATCCAACGATTAGGAAAACATTTTGTTTCTTCATTCTTGAATCCTTGTTTCTAGTTTTTGGTTTGTTCCTTGATATCCATAAACAAGGTCTGAACGACTTGCCATCACTGCACCTACAGCGAGAGCCGTAATAATCCCTTCACCAATTCCAATCAGAATGTGAGTTCCAAGCATTGCTGTAAATACTTGAGTAATCGAAAATGTTGCGGTTCCGCCAATTGCAAACTGGAGAACAAATCCCGCGGCTGCGCAAGGAACAGAGATCAAGCCCGCAAGGAAAGCAGCTACTGATACCGAGGACTTATTCTTTGGAAGAGTTTTCTTGACCATGACAAAGATTGCATAACCGACCCATACTCCGAGAAAGGACATGTTAAAAATATTGAGCCCTAGTGCAGTCAATCCACCATCAGCAAAGAGCAACCCTTGCATGAGCAAAACTACGGTGAGTGCTAACGAAGCAGCCCACGGACCAACAAGAACTGCGGCGAGCGCTCCACCAAGTAAATGACCACTCGTTCCAGCAGCAACTGGAAAGTTGAGCATCTGAACTGCAAATATAAATGTCGCTGTGAGACCAGCAAGAGGAGCAGTTTTTTCATCGAGTGAAGATTTTGCCCCTTTGAGTGAGAGCGCAACGCCTGCGGCAGAAAGGCCAGCGAAGGCGAGTGAGGTGGGAATGTCGATGAAGCCATCAGGAATATGCATTGTCCCGCCCCCTCTAGATGCAAACTGTTTGCAAGTAAAAGGGTAAACCAACCATTCCTCAGCGTCCACTCGAAATAGGGCGGTATGGTCACGTCTATGAGGCGCCTGCTCGCTCTAATACTGCTCATGGGGCTAATGCCTGCGCCTGCGGTAGCGAACCCTGAATGCGGCTGGGATACGCAGTCTGGCTGGGTAGCGCGT
>CAIOIJ010000149.1 GCA_903858325.1 uncultured Actinomycetes bacterium | reverse complement strand
TGGTCATATACGTAGTCTACACATTCAAACTAAGGGCTGCTAATGCGCCGTTGACGATTGAGCCTGCATCAAGATCATGAATTTTATAAAGTTCTTGAATTGTTCCTGATTGACCGAATGTATCTACGCCCATTGCAACTTGTGGCATACCCAGTGCTGAACCAAGCCACGCCATTGCATGTGATGCGCCATCATGAATCGAAACAATTGGTGCGCGTTCTGTAAATATCGGACGCAGTGCACCAGGAAAAGATGGAGTACTTGCAGTTCTAATTCCTTGTTTCAAAGTGCGCTGCCAACTTCCATACAAGCGACCAGGTGAAGTTATATCTACAACGTGTGCAATTACCCCTTCACTTGCTAATTCTTTTGCAGCTTCTAGTACTTCCGGCATAACTGCACCTGTTCCAACAAGGTGAACAACAGGTGCGTTTGTATCTTCAATTGTCACACCAGCAGTATTGCGACCATCTACTAAGCGATAAGCCCCAGCTAATACTTGTGAACGAAGTAGTGCCTCGCCTAAACGCTCGCGTGCATCATTGAAAGGTGTTTGATCAATGGGGCGAGTTGTCAGACGGAAATAAAATGCTAATTCATTTGGTCGCAGGTCAGGCGTTGTATCGCTCTTGCTTCCCGCAACGTGAGCAACAGCGTCGCAGAGCATCCAATCGAGTGCTTGGGCATATGCAGGTTCCATAAGAACAACACCTGGTAATTCCATCCCCACTGATGGAGTAATTGTTGACTGGTGAGCGCCACCTTCTGGCGCAAGAGTTACACCCGATGGTGTTCCTGTAATAATAAATTTCGCACCTGAGTAAACGCTATAAATAAATGCATCGAGTCCGCGTAAAACAAATGGGTCATACACAGTGCCGATTGGAATAAGTGGTTGATTGGAATGATCGTATGAAAGTCCGAGCATTCCAAGGAGCATAAATAAATTCATCTCACTGATGCCAAGTTCGATGTGTTGACCTGTTGGACCCTCAGCCCATTTGAGAATTGGATCCTCATTCCAGCGACGCAATTCTTTAGGATGAAATACGCCGGTGCGATTGATAAATCCACCAAGGTTTGTCGATGTTGCAACATCGGGCGCTGTGGTTACAAGATATGGACGAATCGCTTCATCGCGACTAATTTCGCTAAGTACTCGACCAAATACTTCCTGAGTTGAAATTGTTCCCGTGCTCTTCACATTTGTAGTAATTGGAATTACGGCGTTTATCTGTGCAACGGGTTCAGGGCGCTTGAGCGCTGCGCTGCGAAGTGCAAGGAATTTGCCAGCATCCGTTGTGAGATCAAAGGCATCCCATTCATTTTCAGGCGTGCGTCCTAATTCTTTGCGCAAGACATTGATTTGCTCAGTAGACATCTGCGCTGAGTGATTACGTGGGTCTCCAGCCATTGGAAGCCCCCAACCCTTTACCGTGTATGCAAAAACAACACTTGGGCGATCAGTTACGCCATCACACTCTTGGAAAGTTTCAACAAGGGATTCAATATTGTGTCCACCAAGATCACTAATGATGTCAAAGAGTTCGGTATCGCTATAACGCTTAAGGTGTTCTTCTACACCCTTTGGAGCACCATCGAGAAAACGAGCACGAAGGTCTTCTATTTTCTGCCCGTATAAAGATTGATATTGCTCATTAGGAATATCGTCAAACCATTGTTTGAAAGATTCACTGCCAGCAACAGCAAAGGCTTTCTTGAGTTTAGAACCATATTTGACTTCTGCCACATGCCAACCTGCTGCTTCAAATTGTGCACGCCATTGTGCGATTCGAATTCCTGGTATAACTCGGTCCAGTGATTGACGATTGAAATCGACAACCCACATAACGTTGCCAACACCATCAGTTGCAGGATCGGCTACTGCTTCCCAAATATTTCCTTCATC
>CAIOIJ010000148.1 GCA_903858325.1 uncultured Actinomycetes bacterium | reverse complement strand
CGGAACTATTTTTTCGGGTTGGCTCACCGATAGATACGATCCACGCAAACTTCTTTTCTTCTATTACGGACTTCGTGGCTTGTCGCTTTTTCTTTTGCCCTCAATTCTCTTTTCAACTATGCACCCATCAACGCTGGTCTTCATTATTTTCTATGGCCTTGATTGGGTTGCAACTGTTCCGCCGACAATTATGTTGTGTCGAACAATTTTAGGACCTTCTAAAGCAACCGTTATTTATGGCTGGGTATTTGCAGCTCATCAAATCGGTGGCTCCATTGCTGCATTTGGCGCAGCGGTGCTTCGAGTAAAACTTGGGGATTA
Organism: uncultured Actinomycetes bacterium; assembly: GCA_903858325.1. Lineage (GTDB taxonomy): Bacteria > Actinomycetota > Actinomycetes > Nanopelagicales > Nanopelagicaceae > Planktophila. The sequence continues at coordinate 6,099 of CAIOIJ010000148.1, read as the reverse complement.
TGCCGCAGCCTTTTATATAAGTGGGGCAATGTGCCTTGTAACTTCATATTTTGTATTACAAATAGCTAAAGGCAAAGATTTGAAAGCGATGATGGCATGAGCACTTTCTACGAAAAGATGGGTGGTGAACCATTCTTCGCTGACCTAGTTTCGCAATTTTATGCCCGCGTTGCTACAGATCCAATATTGCGTCCCATGTATCCCGAAACGGATATGAAAGGCGCTGCGCAGCGATTGCAATGGTTTCTAGAACAATATTGGGGTGGGCCTTCTACTTATGGTGATAATCGCGGACATCCGCGACTTCGTATGCGCCATGCACATTTTTCTATCGATACAAAGGCACGTGATGCTTGGTTAGCAGCAATGGCTGCAGCTGTCGATGGAATTGAAATGGATCCTGTGATGCGTGAAGAGTTATGGTCGTACTTAGAGATGGCCGCAAATTCGATGGTAAATCAACCAGATTGAGAAAGATTTCCAACCTTTAGGATTTCACCATTGCGTAAATACCAGAGCGTTCCATTTGTATCTCGCACAGTTGTAATACGTAAGCCAACTTTTTCAACAGTTCCTTTTACATCTAAGACTTCTACTTTGTCGCCAACACCATATTGATCTTCAACGAGCATGAAGATTCCAGATAAAACATCACGCACGATTGTCTGAGCACCAAGCCCAAGTGCAACACCGATAACACCAGCTGATGCAATGAGGGGGCCAAGATTGAAACCAAATTCACCCATGACCATTGCTAAAGCGATTATCCAAATAATTGAATTGAGAGTGCTAGATAAAACTGTGCCCGTTGTTCGCGCCCGCTCTTTTTGACGAGCCACCATATTGCCCGGCCCTGGAATTAGATCAGTGCTTGCAAGACGGTTCATTGCGCGAGTAATTGCGCGAGTTCCAAAGTATTGGATTGCTATTGCAGCAGCAAGAATCAGAATGATGCGAAGGGGAGTCCCACGCAACCAATCGAGGGCATTTTGTAGGTTATCGCTCATGATGGTGAGACTTTATCCAAAATGTCACCTGAAATTGGGCACCAAATACCCCCGAGTCTGGCTCTTTTAGTGCAAGATAAACCAATCGGCGCGAGCCACGCGCTAGATCGGGAGCGATTATGTCGCGCACACTTGTGCTCAACGCCACCTACGAACCTCTAGGTGTTGTCTCCGATCGCCGTGCACTTATTTTAGTTCTCAATGCGCGCGCAGTAATGATTGAAGATTCCGGCGAAGTTGTTCATTACGCACATGGCGAAATGTCATTGCCTTCAGTTATTCGCCTAACAAAATTTGTTCGAATTCCTTATCGACATGCAGTTCCACTTTCTCGTCGCGCAATATTTGCTCGCGATGGTGGACGCTGCGTTTACTGCGCAGCTCCTGCAACATCTATTGACCATGTAATCCCGCGCAGTCGTGGTGGTGGTCACAATTGGGAAAATGTTGTCTCTGCATGTCATAAGTGCAATCACCTCAAGGCCGATAAGCCACTCAAAGAGATGGGTTGGAAATTGCGTACTCTTCCTCGCGAACCAGTTGGTGCAGCTTGGAGAATTCTTGGTACTGGGCGAACCGATAAAGTCTGGTTGCAGTATCTAGAACCATTTGGTGTGGCAGCAGCAACTGCCTAAATAACTTAGACTCAGACCATGATGAATCACTTGAATAGCCTCGTCACTCTACATTCCATCGCACAAGAAGATGGTTATGTTCCAAGTGAGGGCCTAAGCGCAATCGACACTGTCGTAACTTTTGTCGTTATTCCAGTTGCTCTCTTTTTTGGAATTGCTCTTATCGCATGGGCACTCACAGGTGAGCGCAGCAAGAAGAAGAACTCTTCAATTACCTCTATCGACTAAAAGTAATTATTGATCGCACTTTTGTGCTTTGAGTGCGCGAGCAAGTGCATCGCGACCTTCTGCAACAACTCGGCGAAGAGCTCCCGCTGAATCTTTTCCAGTTACATCTAACCAATTCTGCGCCTTTGCAAGAGTTGATTCGGTGACAATGAAGGTAGGGAAGGTCAATATTGAAGTTGCTTCAGCAATTTCAAATCCCTTGCTCTTCCAAAGATCGTTGAGCATCGCAAAGTATTGATCAACAAATGGTTCAAGTAAGTGCGAATGCAAAGGAAGATTGAATCCGCGACATGTGTAGGCGTGGATTGTGTTACTCAAATTATCATTGACAACGGATTTGAATGCTTTAGCTTTCGCTTCAGCGCTTGGAATAGCAGCAAATGCGTAGGCTGCATTTTGCTTTCCGTGAGCCGTGTTATCACGGGCTTGCTCTGCCTCAATATCGGCAGCGCCTAAGACGCCGCGCTTAATTGCGCAGATGAATAAGTACCAACGAAGGTCTGCATCAATTGCAAGTCCTGCAACCGAACCACCCAAGATAGATTTGATTCGCTCGTTTTGTTCTGGCGTAACAGCGGCATCGGCAAATGCTTTTGCGTATTGCAATTGATGATCACTGCCTGGCTTTGCACTATCTAGGAATTTCTCCATGGCGTTTGCAAGTGTGAGACGTAATGCTTGTCGCTTGCTTGGATTGCTATATTGCCAAATAGCAGTATCTAGTTGGGTAATTGTCATGGTGACAATCGAAATATCGCTTTCATCTGCTAAGGCATTGAGCGCGATAGTGAGGTAATCGGAAGTAGATAGCTCACCATCTCGAACCGAATCCCACAACGATGCCCAGATGAGGGCACGGGCTAGTGGGTCTTTCAGTTTTCCAAGATGGCTCTTGAGCGTTGAAATTGAGCGTTCGTCAAAGCGTAACTTTGCATACGTTAGGTCGCCATCATTGATAAGAATAAGGTCGGCAACTTTTTCGCCAACGAGTTCAGTTGCAGGTGTTAGTGCACCCGCAACATCGAGTCCGACGCTCTTGCGTCGCACAAGTTCGCCACCAGCGATATCGTAGAGGCCAACATTCAAACGGTGTGGGCGCAATTGTGTTGAGCCAACGGGCATCGTTGGTGCTTCTTGTTTTACTGCAATTGCAGAATATGCGCCATCAGTGACGGTTATCTCTGGTCGCAAAGTATTTACACCAGCAGTTTGTAACCAAGTCTTGGCCCATGGTTTTAGATCGCGGCCACTTGTAGCCTCAAGCTCGACCATCAAATCATTGAGAGTTGTGTTCTTGTACGCATGCTTTGTGAAATAGATACGAAGCGCGTCAATGAAGTTCTGGCGTCCGACATGCTCAACTAATTGTTGAAGTACCGATGCACCCTTTGCATATGAAATTCCATCAAAGTTTGTGCGCACAGCCTCTAGATCCTCCATTGCTACTGCAATTGGGTGAGTAGAGGAGAGCTGATCCTGGCGATATGCCCAGTTCTTACGAAGTGCATTGAATTCAGTCCAGGCATGTGTGTATTTCGTTGCTTCACTTGTTGCCATGTAAGAAGCCCACTCAGCAAATGATTCATTGAGCCAAAGATCTTCCCACCATTTCATTGTTACAAGATCGCCAAACCACATGTGGGCCATTTCGTGGAGAATTGTGCTGGCACGACCAAGATGCTTGCTCTCGGTTACTTTGCTGCGGAAGATTAGAACATCTTCATGGAAAGTTACACAGCCAACATTTTCCATAGCGCCCCAGTTGTATTCGGCAACTGCAAGTTGATCATATTTTCCAAATGGATAAGCAAGACCGAAAGTCTTTTCGAAATAAGCAAAACCCTGCTTAGTGATTTCAAAGATATTTTCTGCATCAACATATTGGAAGAAAGATTTACGGGCATAGATTCCGAGTGGAATTGTCTTTTCGCCCTTGTACTCATCCTTAACATATTGATATGGACCAGCAACTATGGCGGTGACATAAGTAGAAATCACTTGTGAAATCTTGAACTGAGTGTGCTTTGAATCTGCACCAGAGTCCTTTACTGAGTCGACTTCGTAATTTGAAATTATCTCCCAGTGCTTTGGCGTAATTGTGCTGATAGTGAACGTCGCTTTTTGGTCAGGCTGATCAAAGCAGGCATACATACGGCGCGCATCGCCAGTTTCAAATTGTGTATATAGATAAACTTCATTATCTGAAGGATCTACGAAACGGTGCAAACCTTCACCGGTATTTGAATAAACACCTTCAAGTTCAATTTCCAGTAAATTTTCTGCAGCAATTGCTGGCAAATAAATTGTTTCGCCATCGAATTTTGGATCAAAGTCCACACCGTTCAGGCTTGCCGAAATAACAGATTTGCCTACTGCGTCGATAAATGTTGTTTCACCCGGCTTGAGACCCTTGAACTTGATTGCAGTCTTGACGCGAAATGTTTGCGCCCCTGTAGTCAGATCTAAATCAATGACATAACTTTCGACTTTGACGATAGCCGAACGCGCTGCAGCCTCTGCTTGGGTGATATTTACTCCTGGCACGGTGAACTCCCTTGTATAACTCGATTTCTATGTTGTTATCCAACCATGACAGAGTTACCTTATGGAACGCCCCACCAACCGCTCGTACACGATTCGCGGCTCACGCATCACAGAGGCACAAAAAGCTGCCAAGGATGCGCTTTGGCTCACCTACGGGATTCCCTACACGCAAGAAAAAGTTGATTTAGCCTCGCTATTTCCAACACATACAAAGTTAGTTATTGAAATCGGTTTTGGAATGGGCGAGGCGACTGCACATATTGCCCAACATTTATCCGACACCGCTTTTGTCGCAATCGATTTACACCCGCCAGGAATTGGAAAGTTACTGGGACGAATAGATGAAGCTCAACTCAAGAACATAAGAGTCATTGAAGAAGATGCCCACATGGTCTTGCACTACATGATTGCGGATAAATCCATTGATGGTTTCCACCTTTACTTCCCAGACCCATGGCCGAAGAAAAAACATCACAAGCGCCGCATCGTGAATCCAGAATTTATCGCAGTAATACATTCCAAACTCAAAGATGGCGGCTATTTTCACATCGCAACAGATTGGGTTCCATATGCAGAACGTATTGAAGAAGTCTTTTCTCAATCAGATCTTTTTACTGGGGGAGTAGTACCAAAACCGCAATGGCGACCGCTGACTCGCTTTGAAGGTCAAGGACTAGATAAGAATCATCGCGTTACAGACTTTATGTACTTTAGATAGTTCCATCTTTTTCATACTTAGCAATCAAAGCAATCCGGCGGATATGACGTTCGTCATTGCTAAAAGGTTCGGCAATAAAAGCATCAATAATCTCTTTGCATACTTCGATCGTGTGCATGCGCCCACCGATGGCAACCACATTTGCATCATTATGCGAACGTGCTAATTGCGCGGTTTCAATATTCCAAGCAAGTGCAGCGCGCACTCCCGCTACTTTATTTGCAGCAATTTGTTCGCCATTTCCCGAACCACCTAAAACAATTCCAAGCGATGTTGCATCTTTAGCAACTGCTTGTGCTGCAGGAATACAAAAGACTGGGTAATCATCAAGTGCGTCATACACATGTGGCCCATGATCAGTTACATCGTGGCCTTTACCCTGCAAATGTTCTACTAAAGCATTCTTGAGTTCTAAACCAGCGTGATCGCTACCAATATGAATTCGCACAGCGACAGTCTGCCATGTACTTACAAAGGCAAAGGAAAACCCGCCACATGAATTGCTTACGTGGCGGGTTCTCTACCCTTTCGGAGGTGTTATGCAGTTATAACTTTTCCCTTATGCGGTTGGTGCAGGAATCTTTGGTGCAGAGCCCAACATTTTTCCATGGTCATCCATGCCCCCATGGCCGCGCCCACCTTTGCCACCTTTAGGAGCACCAGGGAAACCTGCTCCTGTAGTTGCGTTTACTCCAGCTGTTACATGAGCAACAAGTGTTGATTTCATAGTTGTTGCTTGTGCAGCAGTGAGAGCACCAGCAGCTACAGCTGCATCAATTCTCTTTGTCTCATCAGCAACGAGTGCTGCGATAAGTGCATCTTTCTTTGCGCCAGCGATTGTTGCGAGTGATTCACCCTTTGCAAGTCGTGACTTGATTGTTGCTGTATCAATACCAATGGTGTCAGAAACTAATTTTTCCATTGCTACGCGATCAGCATTAGGAGCTCCCATAGGTGCACCCTTTGG
>CAIOIJ010000147.1 GCA_903858325.1 uncultured Actinomycetes bacterium | reverse complement strand
GGGTGCATTGAATAAGAAGGTGTGAAGCCAAGGGCGCTACCACCAGCAAAAGCTAAAAATAGCGATTGAAGAATTTCATTACTGCCATTTGCGGCCCAAATCGACTTTTCGTCAAAAGAGGTTTGCGACAACTCATTGATAAAAAGAGATAAAGATTTGCGCAGTGCAATTGCATCTCGATCTGGGTATCTATTGAGAGTTGCGCTTACTTGTGCAAGTTTTTTCGAAATAGCTTCTTGCAACTGAGGTGATGGTGGGAATGGATTCTCATTTGTATTCATCGCAGCTTGTGCAGGCACTTGAGGCGCTCCATAGGCGCTCAAAGATTGTAGGTCGCTACGTAGCGGCAACCACGATGGCCATTTGTCGCTCATGACAAATTCTCAAATCGCGCCGACATTGCTTCACCGTGTGCAGGTAAGTCTTCAGATTGAGCAAGGGTGATGACGGTATCTGCAATATCTGTAAATGCGCTCTCGCCATATTCGATGAAATGAATACCGCGAAGAAAAGTTTGGACCGAGAGTCCGCTGGAATGACATGCGCATCCGCCAGTTGGAAGTACGTGATTAGAGCCTGCCGAATAATCGCCAAGTGATACTGGAGAAAATCGACCGATGAAGACTGCACCAGCATTGCGAATTTTTGCCGCAACACTGTGTGCATTATGAGTTTGGATCTCTAAGTGTTCGGCGGCATATGCATTTACTACATCAATTCCGTGTTCGACTGAATCCACGAGAACAATTGCTGATTGAATTCCGCGCAAAGCGGCAGCAACTCTCTCTGAATGCTTAGTGCGCGGAACACGAACTGCTAATTCTTTTTCTACTGCTTTTGCTAACTCCGGTGAATCAGTGACCAGAACTGCAGCCGCCATCACATCGTGCTCGGCTTGGCTGATCAAATCTGCTGCGACATCGGCGGCAATCGCAGAAGAGTCTGCAAGTATTGCAATCTCAGTTGGGCCAGCTTCTGAATCAATACCGACGATTCCGCGCAGCGCACGCTTAGCTGCGGCAACATAAATATTTCCAGGTCCTGTGACCATGTCACATTTTTCGCAGAGTTCATTCATTCCATATGCAAAGAGTGCGATTGCCTGTGCACCCCCAACTGCGAAGACTTCAGTGATACCAAGCAGTGCACATGCAGCCAAAATTGTTGGGTGCGGCAAACCGTTGAATTCTTTTTGTGGTGGCGATGCAACCGCAATACTTTTGACTCCTGCAATTTGTGCTGGAATAACATTCATCAATACCGAGCTTGGATAAACTGCGCGACCACCAGGAACATAGAGACCCACTCGATCAACAGGAATCCATCGTTCTGTAACGCTGCCACCATCGACAACTGATGTAGTTTTTTCACTTCGGAGTTGATCGTTATGCACTTTGCTTATGCGCAATGCTGAAAGTTCTAGCGCTGCGCGAATCTTTGGATCTAATTCTGCAAGCGCTTTATCGAGAGCCGACTGAGGAACTCGAATAGCAGCAGGCTTCACTCCATCAAATTCTTGAGCTAATGCAATGAGGTCGCCCTCGTTGCCATTCTTGACCCGCTTGAGAATGGGTTCGATGAGCGTCATCGCTTGGGCAACATCCATCTCGGCTCTCGGTAGTCCGCTCTGATACTGCGATTTAGTGAGCGACTTTCCGCGAAGGTCAACGCTACGAATCATGCTCCTATTGTAGAGGTTGCCATTAAAACGTCGTGCTCAATTAAACAGTGACGAGGCAGCCAGGACCCAGAATTGATTTGAGATCAGCGCTCAGACTCGGAGATGCAGTAACTGATGCTTCAACTTTCATAATCGTTTTAGCGCCATTGTCATCAAGATGAAGGTGAACTTCGCGCTTACCCGGATGCGTTCTCAAAATCTCCTTCATGCGTTCAATAATTGGCGGCGTGCATTGATTGATTGGCATAGAGATGACCAATGGGCCCGCAGGACCTCGAGAAATATCGGGCATCGTCATTTCAACTGCTGTGAAACGCAGCTGTTCTTCACGGCGATCGACTCGACCTCGAATAGTGACAACGCGATCTTCGGTCAGTGACATGGCATATTGGTTATACGTCTTTGAGAAAAATAGCGCTTCGACAGATCCTTCTAAATCTTCAATGGTCACAACTGCCCACGATGCACCTTGGCGCGTGACTTTGCGAGTAACACTTGTTATTAATCCGCCCACTGTGACCATAGATTCGTGAGTTGCGCCTTCTTCAACTAATTCGCTAATCGTCATATCTGTACTTGCACGCAAAATATGTTCGACGCCAAGTAATGGGTGATCAGATACGTAAAGGCCAAGCATTTCGCGTTCGTAACTGAGTAACATCGCTTTTTCCCATTCACCCGTTGGGATTTCAATATCTAATCCAGCAACTGCGCTAACGGTTTCGCCACCAAAGAGATCGAATTGACCGATTGCCTCCGCGCGCTTTGTTTCAATAATCGAATCAATAGCCTCTAAATAGATTGACATCAAACCTTTGCGCGTTGCACCGAGTGAACCAAAAGCGCCTGCTTTGATCAGTGATTCGATTGTCTTCTTATTACACACAGCGACATCGACTTTGGCTAAGAAATCACCAAAGGATGTATAGCGACCTTTAGTTTCTCGAGAACTCTTGATCGATCCAACTACGCCTTCGCCAACGTTTCGAATCGCAGCTAATCCAAAGCGAATATCTTTCCCACGAGGTGTGTATTCAGCATCAGATTCATTTACATCTGGAGGCAACACCTGAATACCCATGCGTCGGCATTCGCTCAAATAGAGCGCTGATTTATCTTTATCATCACGCACGCTAGTGAGAAGTGCGGCCATGTACTCAGTTGGATAATTGGCTTTGAGGTATGCAGTCCAATAAGAAACCATTCCATAACCGGCACTGTGCGCGCGGTTGAAAGCGTAATCAGAGAATGGAATCAGAACTTCCCATAGGCGTGTAATTGCTGCGCTAGAAAATCCATTCTCTTTCATACCGGCTTCAAATGGGACGTACTCTTTATCCAGAATCTCTTTGTTCTTCTTACCCATTGCTTTACGCAAGAGATCTGCGCGACCGAGTGAGAACCCTGCAACTTTTTGCGCAATCGCCATAACTTGTTCTTGATAAACAATGAGACCGTAGGTATCGCCCAAAATTTCATCGAGCGGCTTGAGAAGTTCGGGATGAATTGGCTCTACAGGCTTTCGACCATTCTTGCGATCGGCATAGTTGTTATGTGCATTCTCACCCATCGGCCCTGGACGATAGAGCGCGATAACTGCGGAAATATCTTGAAAAGAATCTGGCGATAACGAACGCAGCAATGCGCGCATTGGTCCACCATCGAGCTGGAAGACGCCGAGAGTGTCACCGCGAGAAAGCAATTGATATGTCTTGGGATCATCCAACGTTAGTTCTTCTAGAACAACTTCGATGCCTTGATTTGCTTTGATATTGAGAAGACAATCATCGAGAACGGAGAGATTTCGAAGACCGAGAAAATCCATTTTTAGCAAGCCAATTGATTCGCAAGCACCCATATCGAATTGCGTAATGATTGCGCCATCGGCTTCGCGGCGATGAATAGGAATCACATCGAGCAAAGGTTCGCGCGAGAGAATCACACCAGCTGCATGCACGCCCCACTGGCGCTTTAATCCTTCAAGACCGCGCGCAGTATCTACAACACGTTTTGAATCTGCATCTGTCTCATAGAGAGTTCTAAACTCTCCAGCCTCTGAATATCTATCATCTTTGGGATCAAAAACTCCCGATAAAGAAATATCTTTACCCATCACAGATGGTGGAAGCGCTTTAGTGAGTTTTTCTCCTATGACATATGGATAACCGAGGACTCGCGTTGAATCTTTGAGCGCTTGCTTTGATTTGATAGTGCCATAAGTAATGATTTGAGCAACACGATCTTCACCATATTTCTCAGTTGCATATCGAATCATTTCGCTGCGTCTGCGTTCGTCAAAGTCCAGATCAATATCGGGCATCGAAATACGTTCTGGATTGAGAAAGCGTTCGAAAAGTAAGCCATGCTCAAGTGGATCTAATCCCGTAATTCCCAGTGCATATGCAACAAGTGATCCCGCAGCAGAGCCACGTCCTGGGCCTACTCGAATTCCAACTTTCTTAGCATGTGCAACTAAGTCAGCGACTACAAGGAAGTAACCTGGAAAGCCCATCTTTTCCATAACACCAAGTTCGTACGACAAACGATCTTTATATTCTTGGCCAACATTTTCACCGAGTCGCCAAATGAGTCCGCGTTGGGACTCCTTTACCAACCATGAATCTTCAGTTTCACCACTTGGCACAGTGAACTGAGGTAGCAAATTTTCACCTTCGCGAAGTTTTACATCACAGCGCTGCGCAATAAGCAATGTGTTATCGCAAGCCTCTGGTATTTCTTTGAAAAGTTCGCGCATCTGAGCAGGTGTTTTCAGATAGAACTCATCGTTATCAAATTTGAATCGCTTAGGATCTGCAAGGGTCGAACCCGATTGCACGCATAGCAGCGCTTCATGGGATGGAGCATCTGCATTGAATGTGTAGTGCAGATCGTTGGTTGCAAGGAGCGGCAAACCTAATTCTTTTCCTAACTTGAGAAGATCGGCTTTGACCCGTGTTTCTATATCAATTCCGTGATCCATAAGCTCGAGAAAGAAATTCTCTTTGCCGAAAATATCTCGGAGTTCGCTCGCCGCGCGAATAGCTTCTTTGTAAGCACCCATGCGCAGACGAGTTTGAATTTCTCCGCCCGGGCAACCAGTAGTTGCAATAAGTCCGCTTGAATATTGTGAAAGCAACTCACGATCCATACGTGGCTTGTAGTAAAAACCTTCGAGGGATGCCAGAGAAGAGAGTCTAAATAAATTGGAAAGTCCTTGGTTATTTTCAGCCAAAATAGTCATGTGCGTATATGCACCACCACCCGAGACATCATCATCTCCGCCATCGGCCCATTTGACGCGCTTCTTTTCAAAGCGTGATTCTGGTGCAACATAGGCTTCAATTCCAATAATTGGTTTGACGCCAACTTTCTTGGCTTGCTTATAGAAATCAAATGCTCCGAAAACATTTCCATGATCAGTCATTGCAATTGCAGGCATCTCTTGTCTTGCAACTTCTGCGACTAAATCTCCAACGCGCGCAGCACCATCGAGCATTGAATACTCGGTATGTACGTGAAGATGGACAAAAGAATCAGATGACATGATGAGCGAGATTAGTCCTTACGGAAGGACTGCGTCGGAAAGCAACGCCAAAGAGCCAATGAGGTCAGCGGGGTGAGGTGCTTCAAATCTCATATCTTGACCTGTTACCGGATGTTTGAAACGAAGTTCTTTAGCATGAAGCCAAGGTCGAGACATCGCCAAACTTGCAGCGAGGACGGGATCGGCCCCATATGTCATATCGCCAACGAGTGGATGATTGAGCGCAGAAAAATGAACTCTAATTTGATGTGTGCGACCAG
>CAIOIJ010000146.1 GCA_903858325.1 uncultured Actinomycetes bacterium | reverse complement strand
GGGATGGTGAATATCGCGTTGAACCATTCTGCCAACGCGTTCTACAAACGCACCTGCATAGCGTGGGTCTTCGCACATCGAATCGTAAAAAGCATGTGACTCAATATTGGCTTCATCAATTACATAAAAACCGAGTTCGTCAGTGAGATCAAGAAATGCAGGATCATTTGGATAATGCGAAGTACGCACTGCATTGAAATTCCAGCGCTTCATTTCTAATAAGTCTTCACGCATGTCATCGCGAGTAAGAACTCGGCCAGTATGACGATTGAAGTCATGGCGATTGACACCGTAGATAGTTATTGCTTTGCCATTGACTAATAGATCTTTTCCAACGACTCGAACATCGCGGAAACCTATTTTCTGGCTACCTATTTGCAGAATCGTTCCCTCGGGGGAAAGTAATTCAAAGACCAGGGTGTATATAGAAGGAGTCTCTGCAGACCACAAAGCAATTTTAGGGATGCGAGTTTCAATAAGGATTTTCCCCGGTACATCAGGGCGAATTTGAGCCAATATTGCATCGTCAGCTTTAGAAAGTTTGCCGTCCCACGATTTTCTCTTTTCAATCTCAGCATTGCGAGCTTTTTCTGAAAGCTCTGTCCAGTTAGGTGCAATCTTTGTTATTAAAGTCTTTTCAAGATTAGCAGCACTAACCTTAGGAAGCTCTTCAATGCGAGCTCTTAGTGTGTAGCCATGTAAATCATTGATCTCATTTGAGGCTATGTGTGCTTCAATCTTTAGCGTACCTGTTGTGTTATCTGCTTCAAGTCCAGCAGTTGTATAAAGGCGATCAATGAAAACATTATTGGTTGCATAGAGTTTGACTGAGCGAGAAATTCCACCGTGCCACCAGTGATCCTGATCTTCGATAAAAGTTGCATCAGACCATTTCACAACCGTGATTCGAACTGTGTTCTTTCCGCGTTCTAGAAAAGGCGTGATATCGAACTCGGCCGCTAAATGTGAATCCTTAGTTAGACCAACTTCTTTTCCATTGATATGAATAAGAGCAACAGATTCATAGCCACCTAGGTGTAAAACAATTCTCTTGCCGCTCCATGCTGATGGAATGTCAAAGTCACGCTCATAAATTCCAGTTGGGTTCTTTTCTGGAACGTTTGGCGGTTGTTCTTCAAATGGCATTTGCACATTTGTATATATTGGTTTATCAAAAAAGATTTCGCTCTCTGGTTGCATTGTCCAAAGGCCCGGAACTTCAATCTTGCTCCACTTCTTACGAGAAGTATCAGTTGGGCTCGCTAATAATTGAAAGCGCCATATTCCATCGAGTGAAATTTTCTCAAGATGTTCAATATTGAGCATCGGTAAACGATTGATGCCAGTAGTTTCAGGGCTGGTCCAATAGTTTGTAATCACGCAATACTCCTTCAATTCATACGCCGTAGAAATGGCAGGGATGAAGTCTCTCAGGCGAAGCGCTTAGGTAGGTAATTTGTGAAGGGTAGAACATGGGACGATTTAGTTCCTGGTTGCCCTATGGCTACCCTCTGTTCACCTAAATAAGGGACTCTTCTACTATGGATTTCCTAACGGACCGTGAAGTTAGCTGGCTCTCCTTCAATGAGCGAGTCCTTGAAATGGCCGAGGACGAGAGTCTTCCTCTTTTAGAGCGTGTTCGTTTTCTTGCGATCTTCTCTTCCAATTTAGACGAATTTTTTATGGTGCGTGTTGCATCTTTGCATCGCAAATTAGAAACAGGAGTAACTTCTAAAAATACAGCGGGGCACACTCCTCGCGAACTGATGAAGGAAATCTCTCAGAAAACAGAAGCGCTGATGAAGCGTCATTCCAATACATTTCATAAAAGCATCCTGCCCGCACTTGAAAAAGAGAATGTGCGCATTGTTACGTGGGATCAATTAGATCAAGATGAACGCGGTTACGTATCAAAACTATTTAGTGATCGTATTTTCCCAGTACTAACTCCTTTAGCGGTTGACCCTTCACATCCATTCCCATACATCTCTGGTTTATCACTCAACCTTGCGGTAATCGTAAAAAACTCAAAGACAAGTGAACAATTCTTTGCCAGAGTCAAAGTCCCTCCAATTCTTTCGCGCTTTATCCCCACTAATAGTTCAGGTTCAACGAGGTTTATTCCGCTTGAAGAGGTCATCTCTATTCATCTTCAAGAACTATTTCCTGGAATGGTGATTGAAGATCACTACACATTCCGCATTACGCGAAACCAAGACCTAGAAATTGAAGAAGAAGAGTCTGAAGATCTTTTGCTCACTTTAGAGCAAGAACTTTTGCGCCGTCGATTTGGTCCACCTGTGCGCCTAGAAATTGAAGAAGGAATCGATAAGGCTCTTCTGGAAACTTTGGCTGAAGAACTTTCAATTGATAAAGAAAATATAATTTCCGTTGCCACGCCTTTAGATCTTACGGATCTCAATCGAATTGCCGATTTAGATTTACCGCATCTCAAATTTCCAGCATTTCGTTCTCGAACAGCAATCGCCCTAGGCGAAGTCGATGTTGAAGAGCCAGAGACATTCTTTTCAGCAATTAGACGTGGCGAAATACTCCTTCATCACCCATATGAATCATTTACTTCATCAGTCGTGCAATTTTTGCAGAGCGCAGCAGAAGATCCACGTGTTTTAGCGATAAAACAGACGCTATATAGAACTTCTGGAGACTCTCCAATTATTGAGGCCCTTATCGAAGCAGCAGAGGCGGGTAAGCAAGTGCTTGCCGTAATTGAGATTCGTGCTCGCTTTGACGAACAAGCAAATGTGCGATGGGCACGTAAACTCGAAGCGGCCGGTGTGCACGTTGTTTATGGCCTCATGGGATTGAAAACGCATGCCAAGCTCTCACTAGTTGTTCGCGACGAAGCAGATGGTCTTCGAAGTTACTGCCATATTGGAACCGGAAATTACAATCCTAAGACTGCTCGAATGTATGAAGACTTAGGAATCTTGAGTGCAGATCCTGTTCTCACCGATGACCTATCGAAACTCTTCAATCAGTTATCAGGATTCGCACCACAATCTACCTACAAACGATTATTGGTAGCACCCCGAACACTTCGTAGCGGATTGCTTGAAAAGATTGATACAGAAATTTCAAATGCAAAATCAGGCAAGCCAGCTGGCATCCGTTTCAAATTGAATTCACTACTTGACGAAGAGTTCGTAGAGAAGTTTTATGAAGCTTCCAAGAGTGGCGTCAAGATTGAATTACTCATTCGCGGAATATGTGCGCTCCAACCTGGCATTCCAGGAGTTTCAGAAAATATTCGTGTGCGTTCGGTCCTTGGTCGTTTTCTAGAGCACTCTCGAATTTTTCATTTCGTCAACGGGGGAAACGATGAATATTGGATTGGTAGCGCAGACCTTATGCATCGAAATCTCGATAGGCGCGTAGAAAGTTTAGTTCGAATCGATGATGCAAGTCATATTTCATCACTCAATCAAATTCTGGAGGAGGGTTTGTCTAACGAGAGCAGTGGTTGGACGTTAGAGAGAACAGAGTGGACACGACACAGTGTTGGTTTGCGTGATGTTCAAGCGCTAACCATTGAGAAGTTTCAGAGAGCGAGATAACGATGTCTGATGATCAAGTAATTGTTCACGCCGCTGGCGCAGTTCTTTGGCGACATGCAAAAGGTAAAAAGATTGAGTTAGCCATCATTCATCGCCCGCGCTATGACGATTGGTCTTTGCCTAAAGGAAAGTTGGAAAATGGCGAGAGTCATATTGGTTGTGCATTCCGTGAGGTTTTAGAGGAGACAGGTGTTACGCCAATATTCGGACCCGAAATTGGTCAAGCTGTCTATTTAGTTGGCAACGAAAAGAAAATCGTTAGATATTGGGCAGCGATGGCAAGTGATACCCCACATGGCCAACCAGATAAGAATGAAGTAGATGAGATTCTTTGGCTTGAACCAAGTGCAGCAAGAAAAAAACTAACACTCGATGATGATCGATCACTTGTTGATTTCTTCTTAGAGTTTGGCGAAGATACACAAGCATTAGTTTTATTGCGCCATGCAAAAGCAGTAAAACGTGAAGACTGGGATGGCGATGATGGAGATCGCCCGCTCGCTCATGTTGGTCAACTTCAAGCTAAAAGACTTTTCCCGCTCTATTTTCCATATGCGCCTAAAGAGCTTCACTCATCTGATGCAATGCGGTGTATCGAAACTATTGAGCCAATGTCTAGAACGCTTAATATGAATCCAATATTTTCAACAGATCTCAGTGAATATCGCTATTCAAAAGATAAAGAAGCAGCCTTGGACTACGCACAGGATTTACTCAACAGAGGAGTTGCAGGAATTATCTGTAGTCATAATCCGATATTGCCAAAATTATTGAAGAAGCTAATCGGCAAGAAGAATTTCAAACAATTGGATGGAAAGTTAGAACCTGGTGAATCTTGGGTCTTGCATCATCGAAATGGAGAAATTGTTGCTATTGACACGATTGAAGCACCACAAGTAAGCGCTTAGCGCTCCATCCAATCAAGCCAACGTAGAACTAATCCTTCACGCAACGCCCAAGGACATATTTCGACTTCTGCAATCTGTAATTTTTCTAAAATTGCACGAGCCACAATCCCGCCCGCAAGTATTTGTCCCGCTCTACTAGATGAAACACCAGGTAATTCAGCTCTTTCCTTGTTAGACATTTCTCCGAGCTTTGGAACTAATGTTAGAAGATTTTTCGTTTGCAACTTTTTGGCGCTATCACTATTTGCAGCGATTCGAGCTAAGGTTCTAAATGTTTTGCTCGTAGCGACAAAGTGATCTGCGCTATGCACTTTGATTTCATAAGGAAGCGTATCTTTTAGAACTTCATCAACGTAGATTTCAAGTGCTTTGATTGATTTAGAACTAAAGGGATCACCTTTGAGAAAATCTCTAGTGAGGCGTGCAGCACCTAGCGGTAAAGAAATTGTTGCATCGGGATGTTCATCGTCGCCGATTGCAATTTCTAGCGAACCTCCGCCAATATCAAGAACAAGTAAGCGACCAGCCGACCATCCAAGCCAGCGTCGAACCGCCAAGAAAGTCATGCGCGCTTCTTCATCGCCACTCATAATTTGTAAATCGATAGCGAACTCTTTGTTGATGCTCTTTATAATTTCAGGACCATTTTTTGCATCACGTACCGCAGATGTAGCAAAAGCCAAGATTTCTTCTGTGGCGCTATCGCGTGCATGCTCAACTGCACCTTTGATTGCTTCGTGAAGTAAAAGAATTCCTTCTTGAGAAATCTCGCCCGCATCATTCAAATGTTCAGTAAGGCGAAGCTCAACCTTGAAATTAGTTGCGGGGGTTGGACGAGCGCCGGGATGGGCATCCATGACTTGCAAATGGATTGTGTTGGAACCAACATCCAAAACGCCCAATCTCATGCGTGTAACTTACCCTTCCAAGGCCCCTAGTTCTCGATTTCAAGTTATGGGCATCCCCTGCCATAATTGCGCTTCATGCTTCACGGCATGAGAGGCCTCCCTAGCTCAGTGGTAGAGCGACGCACTTGTAATGCGTAGGTCGTCAGTTCAATCCTGACGGGGGGCTCCATTTCAACAACACTCATCTGAGCGATTGGGGAAGCAATGAAAGAAGGACATTTCCCATCCGATGCATTCGCAGATGCGCTCTCTGCAAATGAAGAATATGTAAAAGGTTTCAAATACAGCGAACTCACTGGTGTTGCATCTAAAGGCATTGCAATTGTTACTTGTATGGATTCTCGAATTAATCCCTTGTCTGTCATTGGCATGAGATCTGGCGATGCAAAAATTCTACGCAATGCCGGTGCGCGCGTGACTGAGGACGTTTTGCGTACATTGGTACTTGCTACATATTTATTAGGAGTAAATCGAATTTTGATTATGCCTCACACAAATTGTCGAATGGCAATGGGTGAAGAATCTGATATCCACGAACTCATCGATGAGCAATACGGTATTGACACTCGCAGCTTGGAATTCAGAACAGTGAGTGATCAACATAGAGCGCTTGTTACAGATGTCAATCGAGTGCGCTCATATCCACTCATTCGTAAAGGCGTTGAAGTAGGCGGCGCAATTTACGATGTTGCAACAGGAAAAATTACTCCGGTTGATTGCTAGTTCTACGTATCGGAGCTTTAGTAACTGGATAGCTCAAATCTGCAAGGAACTGTGAAATAATTACATTCACTAAAGCAGGTTTTTCTTTTGGAACCATATGCGAAGTTCCCGGAACGATTGCCAACTGGCCAAGTGGAAGTGCTTCGTAGAGTTCGATGGTGTGCGAATGTTTGATGACATCGTCATCTCCCGCTAATACGAGCACAGGGCATTGAATTTCCGCTAAATCGCTGAGGGCAATATCTGGTTCGCTCTTCCAAATTTGATGCATCTTCGCAATTTTTGCATCTAGTGTCTCTGGCGCATCAGGTGAAGTAAGGGCATATTCTGCGCGATCTTCATCTGAAATACTCCAAGAATCGAATATCTGCGTTGCGCCGCTGTAATGAAAATTAGCGCCAATTGCAACAATAGATTTCACAAGTTCAGGGCGTTGTATTGCAACCATTAGCGCAATGATTCCGCCATCGCTCCAACCAATAAGGTGGGCGGGCTCTTTCACTACATCTTCTAAATATGCAATTGCTTCGCGCACCTGATATTCAAAGTGATAACTTTCGCTTTGATCTGCAGTAAATCCATGACCTGCACGGTCATAGGCATAGACATGAAAATCTTCTTCAACGCTGGGCAATACGGTGTAATCCCAATGTGAAGTTTGGCTTGTTCCACCATGGAGAAGTACGCACGCTTCTCCATTATTTTCCCATTGGTAGGAATAGATTTGATGACCGCGAAGATTGATATAACCAGGCATGGTTAGAGAGTATCCATGATGTGGCGGTTACCGCGATCAAAAGTGATGTAGTTCCATGTCCAATCTGCAATGGTGCCAATTTTGTTACGTCCACCCAATAAATAGAATAGGTGCAGGAACAACCAGGCATACCACGCTAGAACACCAGTTAGTTTGAATTTCTTGACTTCAACCACGGCCTTATTTCGACCGATAGTTGCCATAGATCCTTTATCTTTATATTTGAATTCCTTGAGTGGTTTACCTTGCGAAGCACGCAAAATTTGCTGAGCTACAAATCTTCCTTGTTGCATTGCAACTGGCGCCACCATTGGCAAGAACTTTCCATCTTTATTTTTGAAGCCTGCGATATCTCCAATTGCCCAGACATGTGGGTAGTGAGCAACCTGCAAAGTATTTTCTGTTTCGACGCGAGTTCCCACAAGTGGAAGATTAAGTTTTGCACCTGTTGGCTCGCCTTTTACGCCTGCTGCCCAAATTGTTACCTCAGATGGGATTGGTTCACCAGTCTTTATAACGATTGATCGGGGTTTTACTTCAGCAACAGCTGTGTTGAGGAGAACATTGACGCCAAGTTTTTCTAAATCTTTCTTGGTACGTTCAGAAAGTTTTTCGGAGAACATGGGAAGAAGTCTTGGGCCACCTTCAATTAGATTTATTTTTATATGTTTGGCGGCATGCTCCTGATCGTTCATTAGCGGTCCGCGAACTAATTCTGCAAATGCGCCAGCCATTTCAACGCCAGTAGGACCGCCGCCAATAACTGAGATGGAAAAAATTGTGTCATCTTCAAATCGGCACAAGTCTTCAAATCTACGCATGACTTCTGCGCGAATAAGAATTGCTTCTTGCACACTCTTCATGCCTAGTGCATGTTCTGCCACACCCTTGACGCCAAAGTCGGCAGTTGCAGATCCAAGAGCTACAACTAAATGATCAAACTCAAGAGATTCACTGCTATCTAGTTTCACTGAATTATTCTTGTGATCAACAGAGAGCGGTGATCCCATTCGGAATTGAACTCCTCGTTTGCGAAGTGCTCCACGTATTGGATGTGCGACATGGTCTGCAGCAAGGCCGGCAGTTGCTACTTGATAGAGCAATGGCAAGAAAGTCTGAAAGTTATGTCGATCTACCAATGTGACATCTGCCCCAGCGGATAATTCGCGCGCTGCGGTGAGGCCACCAAAACCTGCACCAAGAATGAGGACACGTGGCTTTTTCACTGCAGTCATATGAGCTCTCCTTTGCAACGGGCGGATTTACATAGGTAAGTCTAGGCTTTACATCATGAACTCGCCCATCTATTTAGTAACAGGCGCAACTGGCTATGTGGGGGGTCGTTTAGTACGAACTCTTCTAGATAATCAATATCAGGTACGAGTATTAGTGCGCGATCAACATAAAGTGATTGGCCAATCTTGGGCAGACGAAGTTGAAATCGTTGAAGGCAACGCTCACAATCGCAGTGACCTAGATAAGGCGCTTATCGGAGTGCATACTGCGTATTACTTATTGCACTCAATAAATCTTGGAAAAGACTTTGATGAGATTGAAGCGCAAATGGCTAGAACATTTGCGCAGGCGGCAGAGGCTGCCCATGTAAAACAAATTGTTTATCTTGGGGGAATCGCAAATGATAAGAAAACAAGTAAACATTTAGCTTCTCGTGTCAGTACCGGAAGAGAACTGGCATCGACATCGGTCCCGGTTTTAGAACTGCGCGCAGGAATAATTATTGGTTCAGGCTCAGCATCTTTTGAAAT
>CAIOIJ010000145.1 GCA_903858325.1 uncultured Actinomycetes bacterium | reverse complement strand
CGACGAACCAAATCGCTAGAAGCGAAGTAGGTGGGAGCGGTAACTCCTCTTGCAGCGGCCGGAGCCACTGGTCTGGGGCAAAGATTACCCGAGCTGGCCCAAATAGAGAAATTCGCGCTTAGGCGCCCATGGCATGAACGCCACCATCGACATGAATGATCTCTGCGGTGGTCTTTGGAAACCAATCCGAGAGCAGCGCCACTGTTGCTTGCGCGGCAGGAACTGGATCGGTGAGATCCCAATGCAATGGTGCTCGCTCATTCCATACTTTTTCAAACTCTTCAAATCCGGGAATCGATTTTGCAGCCATAGTGCGAATTGGACCTGCTGCAATGAGATTGACGCGAATATTTTCAGGGCCGAGATCGCGTGCCAAATATCGCGATGTAGATTCAAGAGCGGCTTTAGCAACTCCCATCCAATCGTATTTAGGCCAGGCAACTTGGGCATCAAAATCCAGACCGACAACAGATCCTCCGCCATTGAATAATGGGCGTGCAGCCATCGTGAGAGATTTGAGAGAGAAAGCAGATACTTGCATGGCAACAGCAACATCTTCCCATTTTGTATTGAGGAAATTTCCGCCGAGTGCAGCTTCGGGTGCGAAACCAATTGAGTGAACTACTCCATCGAGACCATCGACATGTTCTTTTACGCGATCTGGCAGCGCTGCGAGGTCTTCCTCGTTAGTGACATCGAGTTGAATAACTGGCGCAGGTTGTGGGAGACGACCAGCGATGCGTTCAGTGAGTCGATGAACTCGACCATATGAACTTAGGACAACGGTTGCGCCTTGCTCTTGCGCTAAGCGAGCAATATGAAATGCAATTGAGGCATCAGTGAGAACGCCAGTTACTAGAATTCTTTTTCCTTCAAGGATTCCCATTTTCAGTGTCCCATTCCTAATCCGCCATCGACGGGTATCAGTGCGCCAGTTATATAACTGGCTTGTGGTGAAGCAATGAAGGATACGACATTGCCTATTTCATCTGCAGTTGAAAATCTGCCTAGCGGCACAGAAGCTGCAATATCTGATCGACGTTTTTCATCAAGAGTTGCAGTCATATCTGTTTCTACGAAACCTGGTGCAATCACATTCGCTGTTATGCCTCGACTGCCTAATTCCCGAGCGAAGGAACGCGCCATACCCAAGAGCCCAGCTTTACTCGACGAGTAATTGACTTGGCCCGGTGCTCCGACTCCCCCGACAACGGAACCAATAAAAATAAGCCGACCTCGCTTGAGTTTGAGTAAACCTTTTGTTGCGCGACGCGCAACGCGGAAAGAGCCAGTGAGGTTTGCATCTATAACACTTTCAAAATCTTCATCGCTCATGCGCATCACAAGACCATCTTTAGTAATACCGGCATTAGCCACAATAATTTCGGGAATTCCCCAGTTACCCTCGATCTGCGCAAAAGCTGCATCGACGCTTTCAGTGGAAGTGACATCCATAATCACAGCTTTGAAACCTTCCGGTGGCGTTCCAGAACGATAAGTAATGACGACATCATGACCGCTATTTTTAAGTGATTGCGCTATTGCTAGGCCAATTCCTCGATTACCGCCGGTAACTAGCGCTAACGAGTGTTGCTCTTCGCTCATGTCCATAATCTAATGGCTACTCAGGCGTAATCAAAGAAAGGGCACGAATACCAGCAGATGCATAAAGGCGCATCTGCATTTAGGCTTCACATATGGCTAATGACGAAGATGTATTCGATATTACTTCCGCCCCTAAAGGACTCAGTGCTGATCAAGCGGGACGCCAAAAACGTTATTTCATTTCAATGATGATTAGAACTCTTTGTTTCATTCTGACCGTTGTATTACCTAGCCCTTTTCGCTGGGTTGCACTTGTAGGTGCGGTTTTCTTGCCATATATCGCTGTGGTCGTTGCTAATGCTGGGCGCGAGACCATTGGTACAGGAGCATCAGTATTATCGAAGAAACCCAAAGCGCTTTCATAAACTAAACTTGCCGAATGACTACAACGAGAGAGCCACTGGCAATTCTCAAAACTCTCGTTGCATTGCTTCTCATTATTTTTACTTTATGGGCCGCGCAATGGCAATATCATCGAGGCGTTGATCGCCATCATAGAAATTCTTTGATTGCAGAGCACTCTTCTCAATCCCCCATAGATCTTCCTAAAATAGTGCAAGATCCCCTGCAATTGGAATGGCGACAAGTCAGAACAACGGGATCATTCAATGCGGATAAACAAATTCTTCTGCGCAATCATTACTTCGAGGGTCAGTATGGATTTGAAGTTCTGACTCTATTTACAAATACTCAAGGCAAGATTTTTTGGGTGGACAGAGGCTGGGTCAAAGCGGGCGCAAATGCAACTACTGCGCCAATAACATCCCCGGTTCCCCAAGGCGATGTAGAAATTGTTGGTCGATTGCGTTTAGATTCATCACTTCCTTCTGGAACTTTCTTTGCATTGCCTGTCGGTGGCAAGAGTGGAATTAGCGCAGAGGTGAATGCGCAATCTCGCGAAAATACCGAAAACTTCTATATTGATCTACTCAGTGGTTCAACACCAGCACTTACTCCGCAGGTGAGCGCACAATTACCAGAACTTACCGATGGACCACACATGGCATATGCATTGCAGTGGCTATTTTTTGGCGGACTAATCGTGTATGGAAGAATCCTGATTCGTCGCACCCGTTAGATCTTGTCTGGAATACAGATCGGCATAGAGGCCGCCCAGAGCTACAAGTTCATCATGCTTACCGCGTTCAACAATTGCGCCTTTATCTAGAACCAAAATCTGGTCCGCATCTCGTACAGTGCTCAAGCGATGAGCAATCACAATGCTTGTTCTGCCTTTGAGCGCGACTTTGAGTGCATCTTGCACAAGTTGCTCATTCTCTGAATCCAGATGCGCCGTTGCTTCATCCAAAATTACAACAGATGGAGATTTTAGAAGTAGGCGTGCAATTGCTAGACGTTGCTTTTCTCCACCTGAAAGTCGGTGGCCGCGTTCGCCCACCATTGTGTCTAAACCATTGGGTAAAGTCGAAATCAATTTCCAAATTTGCGCAGATTCACAAGCGCTCTGCATCTCTTCGTACGTTGCATCATCCTTTGCATATCGAAGATTCTCAGCAATTGTTTCGTGGAATAAATGCGCATCTTGCATAACAACGCCGATTGAATTTCTGAGAGATTCGAGAGTGACATCCCGCAAATCATGACCATCGATCAATATCGCTCCGTCAGTCACGTCATAGAGTCGAGGCAAGAGCGCGCTTATTGTTGTCTTACCTGCACCTGATGGTCCAACAAGTGCGGTCAGAGTCCCCGATTGCGCAGTGAAAGATAAATCTCGAAGTACTTCACCACTTTGAATTGTCTCTGCTTTGGCGACAGATTCAAGTGATGCAAGTGAGATTTCTTCGGCTCGTGGATAATGAAAACCAACGCTTTTGAATTCGATAGTTGGATTCTTGGTTTCTAGAACTATGGCGCCAGGCTTATCGCTCACCATTGGTTGCAGATCTAGAACTTCAAAAACTCTTTCGAATGAAACTAAAGCGGTCATGACATCGATGCGCACATTTGATAGAGCTGTAAGCGGACCATAAAGGCGTGCAAGCAAAGCTGTAATTGCTAGAAGTGTTCCAACAGTTACAGATCCAGAAATCGCAAGATGTCCACCGATTCCATAAGCAAAGGCCGTAGCAATTGCGGCAACGCTCGTTAGCGCAATAAAGAAGAGGCGATTGAGCAGCGCCATAGTGATACCGATATCTGCCACTTTGCGCGCTCTACTACGAAAATATTCTTTCTCTCGATCTGGCTGACCATAAAGGGCCACCAACATTGCGCCAGAGACATTGAAACGTTCGGTCATCGTGCTCGACATTTGCGCATTCAAATTGAAAGATTCGCGTGTAAGTGACTGCAATTTTCTTCCAACCCACTTCGTTGGGATAAGAAAAAGTGGCAGAAGAATGAGGGCAACGAAAGTAATTTGCCACGAGAGAATCAACATTGTTGCGCCAACAAGAATCAAGCTCACCACATTGCTGACAACACCGGATAGAGATGCGGTGAAAGCTTGCTGCGCACCTATGACGTCAGAGTTGATGCGCGATATCAAAGCCCCAGTCTGCGTTCTTGTGAAAAAGGCAATCGATTGTCTTTGTACGTGGGCAAAAACTAAGGCTCGAAGGTCATAGATAAGACCCTCGCCAATTTGCGATGAATACCAACGTCCAATCATGCTCATAAGCGCATCTGCAACTGCAAGTAATCCAACCGCGAAGGCCAATTGTGTAACTAATTGGCCATTCTTTGGAATAACGCCATCGTCAATGAGGCGCCTGAGAAGCAAAGGTGTAGCGATTACAAGTACTGCATCTAGAACTACAGTAATGAGAAAGAAGGTGATGCTGCGTCTATAAGGCTTTGCAAAAGAAAAAATACGTTTGATAGTCCCTGGCTTGAGTTTTTGTTCCTTTACCGAAGGATCTGCTGTCATTGAGCGATGCGTCATCCGAGCCGCATGCATCGTCATCGACTAAACCGTAAATCCGAGAGCGCGCAGCTGTTCTCTTCCATCATCAGAAATCTTATCTGGGCCCCATGGTGGCATCCATACCCAATTGATCTTTACATCAGTTGTCATACCAGCAAGTGCTTGTCGAGTTTGATCTTCAATGACATCTTGAAGTGGGCATGCTGCCGAAGTAAGTGTCATATTGAGAATTGCAATATTTGCTTCATCAACCATGACATCGTAAATCAAACCGAGGTCGACAACATTGATACCGAGTTCTGGGTCAACAACATCCTTCATTGCCTCAGTAATATCATCAATTGTTGCGCTCATCTTTACCTCCGTTAGGTTTATATTCTATTTGCTCGAAGCCGAAAGCACTGCATCTTTGTAGGCCATCCAGCCTAAAAGCGCACACTTGATACGCGCAGGAAATTTTGAAACGCCTGCCATTGAAACTCCATCTTCAAGAATCTGCGGGTCTCCTGATTTCAATCCTTTGCTCTGCATCAAATCGACGAAGGAATTCAAAATCACTTCGGCATCCTTGACGCTTTTCCCGATCATCAAATCACTCATGATTGAGACACTTGCTTGGCTGATTGAACAACCCACGCCATCCCACGAAATGGATTTGATAGAACCATTATCTAGTGAAATATTGAGTGTGGTCTCATCGCCGCAACTTGGATTTACATGATGCACCTGTGCGTCATATGTTGGTACTAGACCCTTATGTTGCGGATGTTTGTAGTGATCAAGAATTACTTCTTGGTAGAGCGCATCTAATTCCATTATTCGCGACCAAAATATTTCTTGGCACCGATAATTCCACTCACTAAGGCATCCACATCATCTTTGTCATTGTAGAAATAGAGCGAAGCACGAGTAGTAGCTGCAACTCCTAACTTACGAGTCAATGGCCATGCACAGTGGTGACCAGTGCGCACGGCAATACCTTGAGCATCCAAATATTGTCCAAGGTCGTGCGGGTGAATATCTCCAAAAGTAAAAGAAATTGTGCCGCCTCGATTTTGCATATCTACAGGACCGACAACTTGCAATCCTTCTATTGCACTCAATTGTGCAAGGAGATACGAACCAAGTTCGATCTCGTGAAGATGAATATTGTTCATGCCGATCTTTGAAAGATAGTTCAGCGCCGCACCAAGTCCAACAATTTGGGCCATGTTAGGAACACCAGCTTCAAACTTACGCGGAGCAGGTGCCCACGTAGCATCTGTCATGGTTACGGTTTCAATCATTGAGCCACCGAATAGAAATGGTGGAAGCATTTCAAGGAGTTCGCTTCTCCCCCATAAAACGCCGACACCTGTCGGACCAATTGCTTTATGGCCAGAAAAAGCTAAGTAATCAATATTGAGCTCAGTTACATTGATTGGCATATGAGGAACAGATTGACATGCATCAAGAATCACGACTGCCCCAACTTCATGGGCTCTTGCGACAATTGCATCTAGAGGATTGATAGTTCCCAATACATTGGATTGGTGCGTGATAGAAACTATCTTCGTGTTCTCGGTAATTACATTATCGATATTCGAAAGATCTAAACGTCCTTCTGGCGTTACTTCAAACCATGAAAGCGTTGCACCAGTGCGCTGGGCCAATTGTTGCCATGGAATCAGATTTGCATGGTGTTCCATTTCGGTTACAACGATGCGGTCTTCTGCAGTTATCAACGATGTGTACGAATAAGCAAGTAGGTTCAAGCTCTCTGTTGCGCTCTTCGTAAATACTATTTCATCACTTTCGCCGCCAAGAAAATTTGCCACGATTTCGCGCGCAGCTTCAACTGCCTCTGTTGCTTCCTCGGCTAACTGATGTGCACCTCTATGCGCAGCAGCATTACTTCGTGAGTAAAAATCAACTTCAGCATCAATGACTGATTGTGGCTTTTGACTCGTTGCCCCGGAATCTAAATAGACCAGCTTTTTACCATCGCGAATAGTCCGTGTGAAGATTGGAAAATCTTTACGGATTGCCGCGACATCAAGTTGACTCATATGTATCGACTAGCTGCCGACATACTCCGCGTAACCATTAGCTTCAAGTTTTTCAGCAAGCTCAGCGCCACCTTCTTCAACGATTTTGCCGTTAGCAAAAACATGAACGAAATCTGGTTTGATATATCGCAAAATTCGTGTGTAGTGCGTAATGAGAAGTACTCCCAAATTATTTGCTTCCTTAGCGCGAACAACGCCTTCGGAGACAATGCGAAGTGCATCAACATCGAGTCCAGAATCCGTCTCATCAAGAATTGCAATTTTTGGCTTGAGTAATTCAAGCTGCATAATCTCGTGGCGCTTCTTTTCTCCGCCAGAAAAACCTTCATTGACGTTGCGAGTAGCAAAGGCTGGATCCATTTTCAATGCTTCCATCGCATCTTTTACTTCGCCTACCCACGTGCGTAGTTTTGGCGCTTCTCCACGAAGTGCAGTTGCAGCGGTACGCAAGAAATTGGAGACCGAAACACCTGGAACTTCTACTGGATACTGCATAGCTAGAAAGAGCCCAGCTTTAGCACGCTCATCTACTGTCATCTCAAGAAGATCAACACCATCGAGCGTCACGGTTCCACCAGTAATTGAATACTTTGGATGTCCTGCGATTGAGTAAGCAAGGGTTGATTTACCTGAACCGTTTGGTCCCATGATTGCATGAGTCTCACCTGACTTGATCGTTAGATCAACGCCTTTGAGGATTTCTACTGCGCCAGCATCTGTATTGACGCTTACCTGCAGTCCACGGATTTCTAATGTACTCATCGTCTCTCGTCTCTCTCGTCGTTACAAAATTTCGATGGTGACGGAATCTCCGTCAACCTTCACTGGATAAACATCTACTGGCATTACTGCTGGCAAGGTAATAGCTTCGCCCGTTCTCAAATCAAATTCGGCGCCATGGAGCCAGCATTCAATTTTGAAATCAGTGACATCGCCTTCAGAAAGTGAGGCGTCAGAATGTGAGCACGTATCGTTTATCGCAAATACTTCATCACCGATGCGTGTGACACAGATTGATTTACCATCTTTTTCAATTAGGACGGGTTTACCTGATACTAAATTCGATAACTGCAGATCGGCCATTTATGAACCTGCCTTAGCGAGTTCATCATCAATTCGATTCATAAGGCGATCTTGTATATCGCAATTTCCAATTTCGGTAACTATCTCATTGAAGAAACCTCGGACAACGAGGCGTCGCGCATCAGAGAGTTCAATACCTCGCGACATCAAATAGAAGAGTTGCTCATCATCGAAACGACCCGTCGTGCTTGCGTGGCCAGCTCCTACGATTTCACCAGTTTCAATTTCAAGATTAGGAACTGAATCGGCGCGGGCGCCATCACTGAGCAAGAGATTGCGGTTGA
This sequence comes from uncultured Actinomycetes bacterium, assembly GCA_903858325.1. Taxonomy (GTDB): domain Bacteria; phylum Actinomycetota; class Actinomycetes; order Nanopelagicales; family Nanopelagicaceae; genus Planktophila. The sequence goes on along the minus strand of CAIOIJ010000145.1, from coordinate 1,685 downwards.
GTTCGTATGTATCGGTGCCTTCCGCTGCTGCACGGATAAATACATCACCTATCCACACTGTGTGCGCACCTTGACCAGCTAATGCACCTTTGTAATTGACTCGAGATTTCGCATTAGGAACTGCGTGGTCAACGAACATTCGGTGTTCGAAGAATTGTCCTTCAGTTGCGAAATAAACTCCAAGGAGTTCGCATGAGGCGCCTTGGCCAACAAATTCCACACTTGGAAGTAAGCGCACCAAAGATCCGCCAACAGTGACAGTGATTGATTTGAATGAGGCATCGCGATCAACAATGGCATGATGCTTGGCTAAGTGCGTTGACTTCGAGCTCCACTCTTGTAGCGAAACAAAGGTGAGGTTTGAACCAGGTGCAAGTACAAATTCAATATCTTCTGCAATGAAGGCATCGCCCGTATTTTCCATAATGATTGTGGCATGCGAATGAGCAGAAAGCTCGATTCGAACTCGTGATAACTCTGCAGTATCTAGGCCATGTACGGCACGAGCTAAAAAAATTGGCTCGGCAACTTCAGTATTAGGCGCAATAGTAAGTGTTGCAACATTTGTAGCGCCTTCGCGTACTCGTTGAATAACAACATCATCGCTCTCCACTGGAGAGGGTGAGAGTTCGCGTGAAATTCTTTCGAATTTTACGCCAGCAACCGCTTCCTTGAGAATCAAAGATTGGCGATTACCAATTGTCGCGCTTCCATCATGGAGTCCGCCTAAACGCTTGAGTGGCGTAAAACGCCACGCTTCTTCGCGTCCCGTTGGCGTCAAGTAATTAGTTGTAAGTAATGACATTAACCAACTGCGCCTTCCATTTGAAGTTCAATAAGACGATTGAGTTCAAGGGCGTATTCCATAGGAAGTTCGCGAGCAATAGGTTCGATAAAGCCACGAACGATCATTGCCATAGCTTCATCTTCGGTGAGACCTCGCGACATCAAATAGAACAATTGATCATCGCTAATCTTCGAAACAGTTGCTTCGTGTCCCATTGATACATCATCTTCACGAATATCTACATAAGGGTAGGTATCGGAACGAGAAATTGTGTCTACTAAAAGTGCATCACATTTCACAGTACTCGCGGAGTGATGAGCGCCCTCTTGAACTTGTACAAGTCCTCGATAAGACGTGCGTCCTCCCCCTCGAGCAACTGACTTCGAGATTACAGAAGATGATGTGTACGGAGCAGCATGAACCATCTTCGCACCCGAATCTTGATGCTGTCCTTCGCCTGCAAATGCGAGTGAGAGAGTTTCACCCTTTGCATGTGGACCCATCAGAAAGATTGCTGGATATTTCATTGTTACTTTGGAACCGATATTTCCATCGACCCATTCCATTGTTGCGCCTTCGGCACATGTGGCGCGCTTCGTTACCAAGTTATAAACATTGTTCGACCAGTTTTGAATTGTTGTGTATCGGACGCGCGCACCCTTCTTCACAATAATTTCGACAACGGCTGAGTGCAGTGAATCTGACTTGTAAATAGGGGCAGTGCAACCCTCTACATAATGAATATAGGAATCTTCATCGGCAATAATGAGTGTGCGTTCGAATTGGCCCATATTTTCAGTATTGATTCGGAAATATGCTTGTAGAGGAATATCTACGTGTACGCCTTTAGGTACATAAATAAATGAACCACCAGACCAAACAGAAGTATTGAGAGCGG
>CAIOIJ010000144.1 GCA_903858325.1 uncultured Actinomycetes bacterium | reverse complement strand
TACTCAGCACTCGCTTCTGCAGCTGGTGTCTCTTCAACAACAGCTTCAACAACTGCTGTCTCTTCAACTACTGCTGCTGGTGCTTCTTCTTCTACAACTGGATTTGCTTTAGCAGCTAACTTCGCTTGTGCTTTCTTCTTCAGAGTTGTTGCGCCTTCTTTTGGTTCATCCATTGCTTGCTTGACTGCTGCTTCGTAAGCAACATTCTTGCCAACGCGTGGAGCGCCAACGCGGAGTGTGCCTTCTGTTCCAGGCAATCCCTTGTGCTTCTGCCAATCTCCAGTGATCTTCAACAACGCCTCTACAGCCTCTGTTGGAAGTGCACCTGTTCCTAACCAGTACAGAGCGCGCTCAGAGTTAATCTCGATAAGTGATGGCTCTTGTCCTGGAACATAACGACCGATCTCTTCAATTGAGAGACCGTTACGTGCTTTGCGTGAATCTGTTACGACAACGCGAAAAAATGGTGTGCGGATTTTGCCCATACGCATAAGACGAATTTTTGTAGCCAAGAAAGTTGTACTCCTATAAGTGTGTGCCTTATCAGGTGATCGCAGCGGGGTGCGCAATCAAAAGATCTGACTGTGGATTTCTAATGTTGGCGGGGGTAGAGGGCCCCATCAACAGGTTCCGTATTCTGCCATTCCCACGCCTATTTACGAAATTGGGCCTTACTGACCCTCTTCTAAGGCTCGTTTAGCGGGATTGCCTGACTTGGACTTCTTCTTCTGTGGTGCGCTCTTTATAGCTGCCTTAGGCATTGCTGGCATGCCCATCCCGCCCATACCTGGCGGCATTGCGCCATTGCGTACCTGCTTCATCATTTTCTGCGCGGCACTAAAGCGCTCAACTAATGAATTTACATCTGAAACTTTTCGTCCACTACCGAGTGCAATACGAGCACGTCTTGCACCATTGAGTACTTTTGGTTCGCGACGTTCAAGCGGAGTCATTGATTGCACAATCGCTTTTGTGCGAACGAGTTCGGATTCATCGAAATTATCAATCTGCTTCTTCATCGCACCAGCGCCTGGCAACATGCCCAGCAACTTCGACATTGAGCCCATCTTCGACATTGCTTCCAATTGCTCAAGAAAATCTTCGAGAGTGAAATCTTCGCCAGTTTCGAACTTCTTCTCTAACTTTGCCGCGCTATCTGTATTGAAAGCTTTCTTCGCTTGTTCGGCCAGCGTTGCAACATCGCCCATACCCAAAATACGCGATGCCATGCGATCTGGGTAGAAAATATCGAAGTCGGCAAGTTTTTCGCCAGTGGATGCAAACATAATGGGGCGCTTTGTCAGTGATGCAATCGAAAGCGCTGCACCACCGCGAGCATCACCATCGAGTTTCGTCAGTACAACGCCATCAAAACCGACGCCATCAAGAAATGCCTGCGACGTACGCACTGCATCTTGACCAATCATTGCATCAACAACGAAGAGAATTTCATCTGGTTGTACTGCATCGCGAATATCTCGCGCTTGTTTCATTAACTCTTCATCAATACCTAAACGACCAGCAGTATCGACAATGACCATGTTGTATAACTTTGATTTAGCAAAAGAAATTCCATCGCGCGCAACTTTGACTGGATCTCCGGTGCCACTGCCAATTTCTGGAGCAAAGACAGGAACTCCAATACTTTCTCCGACAACTTGTAATTGAGTTACGGCATTAGGGCGAGCTAGATCAGAGGCAACAAGTAACGGTGTGTTTCCTTGATCGGCATAAAATTTTGCAAGCTTTCCTGCAAGCGTTGTCTTTCCAGCTCCTTGCAAACCTGCAAGCATGATCACTGTTGGAGGATTCTTCGCAAAGCGAACCCTGCGCGCAGAACCGCCAAGAATCTCAATCAATTCTTTATTGACGATTTCAAATATTGCATTTGCTTGATTTGTCCCCGATTGAATTGTTGACAGGGCAGCGAGGGATTTTTCTTGAATCGTCGCAATGAAAGTTTCTACTACATCCTGAGCGACATCGGCCTCAAGGAGAGCTAAACGAATATCTGCACATGTATTTTCGATATCACTTGCAGATAATTTGCCGCGAGTACGAAGTGATGAAAAAGCTCCGCTGATTCGGGTAGTCAGTGATTCGAACATAGGTGCAGAGCCTACTTGAGCATCGAAGCCAGACGTTCACGGACTTCTCGTGCGCGCTCTTCGCTGAGCGCTCCCCCGCTAATTTCTGTGACATACAAGGTATCTATCGCTTCGGCGCCCAGCGTTGTAACGATGGCTGAACGAATATCTACTTGTGATTGTGTGACTGCCGCGCCAATTCTAAAAAGCAATGCAGGTCTATCGTGACTTCGAACTTCAAAGATAGTTGCATCGGTGGCGGCATCTCGAATCGACTCAACAATTGGAGCAGGTACTGGAATTGTTGGAAGTTGGGCATATGCAAGTGCTCGCTCGTTAATGCGTTCTTCAATATCTTTAGAATTTTTGAGTGCTGCTTCGATTTCGCGATGCAGTTTTTCTGCAGTAACAAGTGGTGCATGTGGGTCAGGTGTGACAATCCATTTCATGACTGCCGAAGGTCCGTGAGACTTAGTACGAGCAGAACGCACATCCAAGCGAGCAAGATTGAGAACTCCAGCAACGATTGAAAGTAAACCAGGCTTATCTGGAGAGATGATCTCAATTGAGTAATCGGCATCGCGCTCCTGCAAGGTCACTTTCAAAATTCCAGAAAGGGCAATCGCGCGTTGTTCATCGCTGATATCTGGCTGCAGGGCAGTTGTGCTTCCACTCATCGCCTTACGAACTCGACTTACTAATTCTGCAACAAGACTTGCTTTCCAATCACTCCAGGCAGCGCGCCCCGTTGCCTCGCCATCGGCGATGCTGAGTGCGTGAAGTAGTTCAAGCGTTTCTAAGTCAGGAATTACCGCAAGAATCGACGCAATTGTTGCTGGATCATCTAAATCACGACGCGTGGCAGTTGCAGATAATAGAAGGTGATGCGCTACCAAAATCTTTAGCGTTTCAATATCTTCTTGAGGAAAACCGAAACGATGCGCCAGTGGCTCAATAAGTCTTGCACCTCGCTCTGAGTGATCTTCTTGTGTCCCCTTTCCAATATCGTGAAAGAGCGCGCCAACAAGTAACAAATCAGGACGATGAACATTGCGAGTCAGCGCTGCTGCGCGGACGGCAGTTTCAACCATATGTCTATCAACGGTATGACGATGCAGAACATTGCGCTGCGGTAATGAGCGAACAGTGTTCCATTCAGGGATCCAAGAGAAAATAATTTCTTCTTGATCTAACGCTTCAAATACATCGATCATCGCGCTACCTGCACCGATGAGCGCAACTAAATTTTCGCGCGCTTCACGTGGCCAAGGTTGCGGGAGCTGCGCACCGCCCTCTTTGAGAATTGCCGATAGTCGCTCGCAAGTATCAAGAGAGAGCGGCAGACCAAGTTGGGCAGCTTTTGCAGCAGCACGCAGTCCGATAACTGGATCGGCATCAATATCTTCAAATTGATCAATCATTACTTCTTGATGGGCAACGCTGATGCCTCGTGCAATTGGCGTAGTACGGGGTTTGCGCAAAATTCGTCCTAAACCATCTTTACCTTTGAAATCTAATCTATGCCACGTGGTGTTGAGCAGGTAATCAACGGTACGCGCTGCACGCGCGACATCGCTCATTAGCAAATCTGCATCACCATAATCGAGAAGTTTGGCAACTTTGTCCTGTTCTTGAAAGAGCAGCTTGTCGCGATTTTTATTTGTTGTCTCATGTAGTGCTTCTCGGATATTGGCGAGAGTAGATTCTGCCCAACTAATTCTTTCCAGTGCGACATCGATAGCACCGCTCATTTTCATTGCACGCAGGGCATTGATATCTCGTAAGCCACCGCGCGCTTCTTTCAAATCAGGTTCAAGTAAATACGCTAATTCGCCTGCACGTTCGTGGCGTTCATCCAAAGAAATGCGTAGTAAAGGAAGTTTTTTTCGTGACTCCTTGCGCCAAGAATCGATTGAATCATGTTGAACTGCGGCAACTAAATCGGCATCTCCGCTGACCAGTCGAATATCTAGGAGCCCTAACGCAACTTTTAAATCTTCGTGGGCTGCATCGCGAGTTTGCGTGCGAGTACGTACCGAGTGATCAACGCTCTTAGAATCCCAGAGCGGGTAGAGCAATTTGTTGACGAATTCACTCAATTCGTTCTGTGAAAAAGAATCATTATGCAAAATGAGAATATCTAAATCAGAGCCTGGTGCAAGCTCGGCTCTGCCATAACCACCAACTGCTGCAAGTGCAATTCCTTCGTGCATCGCTTTGCGGGGAAGAACTGCTAACGCTTCATTAAAAAGCGAAGCGAGGTACCGATCGCTCTCGTTCGATCGGTACCTACGCTCGCGTGTTCCCATGGTGCAACTTTAGGGGCGAACCCTAAATT
>CAIOIJ010000143.1 GCA_903858325.1 uncultured Actinomycetes bacterium | reverse complement strand
GTTGTTCCATCGCCAGCGACATCATCTGTCTTCTTAGCAACTTCTTTTACAAGCTCTGCGCCAATCTTTTCCCATGGATCATCGAGTTCAATCTCTTTTGCAATCGAGACACCATCGTTTGTAATTGTTGGTGCGCCCCACTTTTTTTCCAATACAACGTTGCGACCACGGGGTCCAAGGGTTACCTTGACCGCATCGGCCAATACATTCATTCCGCGCTCTAGTCCGCGACGGGCTTCTTCATTAAAGGCAATCTGCTTTGCCATCAGTTTTACTCCTCGAGTTTGATCGTGCTTGAACGGGGCGTTTTATCACTCACACCCCGAGAGTGCTAACGCCAAATCTACGGGAGTCATTCCCACAGTGCAAAACGAGAGTAAGGGCAGAGCTAAACTTTCAAAGGGGTAGCGAAGCGAACGTAAAGGCGAGCCAGTGAGCGGAGCTTCCCCTTTGGAATCTAGGGAGATTGAGAAACTAGCGGGCAGTACGAGCCGACATGCGGGCCTCACGGAGGCGGCGAAGGCGCTTGACCAGCATTGGAGCAGCCATCAGGGCATCGTCGCGGTCGATGAGGTCATTGAGTAATTGGTAATAGCGCGGTGCGGTGAGCTCAAATAGTTCTTTGATAGCGCTCTCTTTAGCCCCTGCAAAACGCCACCAGTTAGCTTCGAAATCCAAAATTTTGGTCTCGAGCTCGCTGAGGGTGCTTGGCGCTACCGACTCTTCCGCTGCTGACATGAAGCAAATCGTAAGGGGTTTAGCGCTAGAAGTGTGGGATTTATCGGGGGATAGAAAAATTTAAAGTGTGGCAAGAATCATTTCGATATCCGAGATTTTTGTCCACGGATTTACTATCGCAAAACGCAAAATTGGTTGGCCATCATGTGATGACGGTGGAATAAATCCGATTTGATCAGCTAATAATGTATCGCTCCACTTTTGATACTGCTCTTTAGTCCAGCCTTTGCGAGTGAATGCAACAATTGAAAGTTCTGGTTCGCGAAGTAGTTCTAAGTTTGGATGCTTGCGAACTAATTCTGCCGCTTGCTTTGCAATCGTTAAGGTTTGTTCCATCGCCTCGGAATATGCATCTGTGCCATATGCAGCAAGTGAAAACCAAAATGGTAATCCGCGAACACGACGGGTGAGATGAATTGCATAATCGGATGGGCTCCAGGAATCATCATGCAAAGTTTCAAGATAAGAGGCGTGTTGAGTATGAACTTCGCGTGCAAGTTTTGGATCTCGGTAAACCAAGGCGCAAGCATCAAATGGTGCGAATAACCATTTATGCGGATCGACAATAAATGAATCTGCTTCTTCAACGCCATTGAAAAGTGGACGTACCGAAGGTGCGCAGAGTGCAGCTAAACCATATGCACCATCGACATGAAACCAGATATCACGTGCATGTGCCGCTTCGGCAATTGACTTTAGGTCATCAATAATTCCTAAATTTGTAGTGCCCGAAGTTGCGACAACTGCAAATACTCGAGCGTGCGATGAGCGATGATATTCATCAATAACTTTGCCAAGTTCACTCCCCTGCATACGACCATTTTCGTCAGGAGTTACTTTGATAATTTCAACATCCATCACTTGTGCTGCAGATGCAATAGATGAATGAGCCTCTGCACTACATGCAATTGCAAAGCGAGTGGTGTCCGGGAATTTTTTACGAGCTTGGGCACGCGCAACAACGAGTGCGGAAAGATTTCCCATGGTGCCGCCCTGCACAAAAACTCCGCCAGCACTTTGTGGCAGACCCGCAAGATCTGATAACCAGCGCAGGGCTTGGTTTTCGGCAAAGACAGCACCTGCTCCTTCTTGCCAAGAACCACCATATAAAGCACTTGCGCCAACAACTAAATCAAAAAGGTTTGCATATTCACTCGGCGCTGATGGAATAAATGCAAGGTTGCGCGGATGATCAGTTGAGATGCATGCCTTAGCTAGTACTTCCGTAAAAACTTTCAATGCATCTTTACCGCCCAAGCCGGCAGGTGTGATGGTGTTACCAACTTCATTGAATAAATCTTGCGCAGTGCGGGGGCCATCTAAAGGTGGATCGCTCTTGAGACGTTCCAGACTGTATGCAAGAACTTCTTGCGCTAATTCCTCGACATCTTTAGTGAACTCATGCATGTGGCGCAGTCTGCCACGTTAAGGGAGACTTCTCATATGCGACTTCTGCGCACATCCCACTTAGGGCCAACCCTGTTGGTCTCCTTCGTTAGCTTTCTCTTAGCGCTGCGCTTCTGGTGGGAGGGTCCTTCCTACGTTATTGCCTTTACTGTTTTTTGCGGGCAGTTAGTGGTGGGGTGGACAAATGATTTGGTCGATCTGCCATTAGATCAAAAAGAGGGTCGTACAAATAAACCGATGGTCGATGGAAAACTTTCTCCAACCACGGTCAAGCGAGCTACGTGGGTCGCATTAGTTTTTGTCACTCTTTTTTCTCTCTTTGGCCCAATGGGAATTATTGGTGGATTTGTTCACTTATTAGGAGTTGGTTCTGGAGTTGCATATAACTTCTATTTCAAATCAAATCAGCTTTCCTTTTTGCCATATGCAATTTCATTTGCAGCTCTGCCTGCATCAATTACATTGAGCCGAAATGTCACACCGCCACTATGGCTTCTTATTTGTGGCGCGGGTTTGGGAATTGCTGCACATTTTGCGAATGTAGTAAAAGATATGGATCGCGATAGAGCTGCCGGTATTGCAGGCCTTCCTCAAATAATTGGAACTCGTGCCAGCAGCCTTACTGCAGTACTTGCTCTCTTTGCTGTTTCAATTCAATTATTCTTTGTCACACAATCTTCAATCATTTTATTATTTGGAATTTCTGGTTTATTGCTTTTATTTTTACCCACAAAATTCAGATTTATAGCAGTTATGGCACTTGCTTTACTTGATGTGATTGCACTTCTTAGCGCTATGCCCGTTTCACTAAATTACGCAACATAGTAGGAAAAACGATTGTGTGGAACGGTGCGACCGTATACCAATAGAGCTGGCCGCCTAATCCGCGTGGATTGAAAGTCGCCTCTTGAACTACAACTGTCTTTCCATCTTTTTCTTCAACGCTAAATTCGAGCCACGCTTTGCCTGGTAAAACCATTTCGGCATAAAGCTTGAGGCGATGCCCACGTTCTAATTCTTCAACGCGCCAAAAATCTAAACTCTCACCAACTCTAAGAACATCAGGATCTCGGCGGCCGCGACGCAAACCGACTCCACCAACGAAACGATCGGCAACTCCGCGTAGCCACCACAAGAGATCAGCACCAAACCAACCGTGCTCACCGCCAATACCTTCTATCTGTTTCCAAATTGCATCAACAGATTTATCAGTAACTACCTCTCTGCGATCTCGCAGAATTGTTTCGCC
>CAIOIJ010000142.1 GCA_903858325.1 uncultured Actinomycetes bacterium | reverse complement strand
TCATATGAAATGCTTCATCTTTAATGAACATTCATACTTAGAAATAATTTCCGAGAACGAGATGTAGTTGTACTTCGCTTTCGCTGGGGTACCAGGACTCGAACCTAGACTTACTGAACCAGAATCAGCAGGGCTGCCAATTACCCCATACCCCAATAGTGCAGGCGTAAGAATACCGTAAAGATTAGAGGGTAAGCGCCTCGGAAATTCGGGCTAAAGATGCATCTTTACCGAGTAATTCCATTGATTCAAATAGCGGTGGCGAAATTGTGCTGCCTGTTGTCGCAATACGAACTGCACCGAAAGCAATTCGTGGCTTGAGTCCCATATCTTCAATCAAAGAAGATCGAAGCGCGGCCTCAATTGAATCGTGATTCCACTCTGTAATTGGTTCTAATTCTTTGAGTGAGCGCTTGAGAACGCTCTTAGATGCATCATCTGTAATCTTTGAAACAGAATCAGGATCGACTGCAAACTTTTCAACGAAGAGAAATTTGAGCATCTGCGGGATTTCACTCAACATAATGATGCGCTCTTGAATCAGAGGAAGAGCCTTCTTTACAAGGGCAATCTCGGAATCGGTACCAGTAATTATTTTCTCTTTTGTCAGAAACGGCAAAGACCATGTCAGGAATTCATCAATCGTCAAGGCGCGAATCTTGTCACCATTGATTGCTTCAAGTTTCTTCATATCGAAGCGAGCTGGTGAGGAATGAACTTTCTCAACTGTAAAGAGTTCGCAAATTTCCTTCATTGAAACATTCTCTCGATCGTCCCCTGGCGACCAACCAAGAAGTGCCAAATAATTACAGATTGCCTCAGGCAAGAATCCTTTATCGCGATACCAAGCAATTGATACTTCGCCATTGCGCTTTGAAAGTTTGGCATTGTCTTGGCCCATAACAAATGGCAAGTGTGCAAAGAGCGGGTAGTCCTCTTCTTTGATACCCATTGCCTGATAGACACGGATTTGACGTGGGGTGGATGAGAGTAAATCTTCTCCGCGTAATACGTGCGTTACTTTCATCAAAATATCATCGACTGCAACGGCGAGGGTATAAAGCGGTGAACCATCACCACGTACCAATACGAAGTCAGGTACAAACTTGTGATCAAAGGAGACTTCTCCGCGAATTTGGTCTACAAAAGTAGTTCCACCATCGGGCATACGCATACGGATTACTGGAATTCGACCATTAGCTTTATGTGCGGCAACTTGATCTGCACTCAAATCTCTACAAGTTCCGTCATAACCAGGTGCAACATTTGCTGCGCGCTGTCTTTCGCGCGTTGCTTCTAGTTCTTCGGCACTGCAATAACAGTAATAAGCATCTTTTTGATCTAAGAATTTTTGTGCCCACGTTGCGTAAATATCGAGGCGCTGTGATTGCAAGTAAGGGCCATTATCTCCACCAACTTCAGGACCTTCATCCCAATTGAGTCCGAGCCATTTCAAAGTATCAATTGCTGCAGCAATGTATTCATCAGTAACACGCGTTGTATCGGTATCTTCAATGCGGAAAAGGAATGTTCCACCAGTGTGGCGCGCATATGCCCAATCGAAGAGTGCGGTGCGAATATTTCCAACATGGAGGTCACCTGTAGGTGAAGGTGCGAAACGAACTTTTACTTTCTTGCTCATCGCTTACTCACCTTATTTGTTAGTTCGCCAAGACCTTCAATTGCCATGGTGGCATGTCCGCCAGCAATCATTGGTCCGATACCTGATGGAGTTCCAGTCAAAATAACATCACCAGGTAGCAAAGTCATGACTTGACTGATGAATGCAATGATTTCTGGAACCTTGAAGAACATCTCATTTAGTGTCGAGGATTGCTTTATCTCTCCATTGACTGATGCAGTGATTTTCTGTGTGCCGGGAACAAAATCAGTATCAATCCAAGGACCAATGGGGCAAAAGGTGTCAAAGCCTTTAGCGCGAGTCCATTGCCCATCAACTTTCTGTAAATCGCGGGCAGTTACATCGTTTGCGATTGTGTAACCGAAGATCACATCATTGACGCGCTCTTCTGGAACATCCTTGCAAATTCGACCAATGACAATTGCAAGTTCTGCTTCATGGTCTACTCGCTCTGACATCTCTGGCCAAACGATTGTGTCGTTAGGGCCAATCACTGAAGTATTTGGCTTCAAAAAAATCACTGGCTGATCAGGAACAACTCCACCCATTTCGGCAGCGTGATCTGCATAGTTTTTTCCAACACAAATAACTTTGCTACGGGGAATCACAGGCGCAAGTAGTCGAACTGAGGAAAGTGCAACAGTTGCCGCGGTCTTTTGAATCCCTTGATAGATGGGATCACCTGTAATTACGGTGATCACATCATCGTCGAGTACTCCAAAGAGTGGATCAGTGCCAAGGCCTGTATCTGGACCTGGAGTGAATCTAACGATGCGCATTGGGCAATTCTATCTGCCATGAAGAAGTAAGTGAAATGAAGGCTATAAAGCGACGATATCTCCGTTAGGTGAGAGATAAAAAATTGCAGCGCGAGGAGCGTATTCTCGAATGAGCGCAGTTGGCGCAGTAATTTCGCCGGTATAAACAACGCTTTCAATTCCCAAAATCTGTGAGGCAAGTGCAACTGTAAAAACAGCTTCTAGTGCATTGAGTTGTAGCGAATTAGTTTCAATATTTATTGCAACGTACGTGCGTCCTGTTGTATCGCGCAGTGCAGCGCCTTGTCGCGCACCACTTCTTTTCAGAGTTGCAGTAGCCAATGTAGCTAGTTTTGTATCTTCTGGATTTTCAAAACTATTCATGATCTTCAACCTCAGTTTCAAGACGTTCAATAAGCACGCTACTAATTCTTCTACGACGCCCCAGTGGGCGCTCTGAAGTGATTGACCAACCGTGCATAGAAATTGTGCTTCCCGCAATTGGCACGCGTCCTAGTTTCTGCGCCATCAGACCACCAATTGTGTCTACATCTTCAAAATCCTCTTCGGAGATTTCAACTTTGAGTTCATCGGCTAAATCTTCAATATGTAGTGTTGCTTTAGCTCGGGCTTTATTTTCACTCAGCCAAGTGAAAGCTTCTTCGCCATCGTCGAATTCATCGGCAATTTCACCAACAATTTCTTCCAAGATATCTTCGATAGTGATAATCCCAGCAGTTCCACCATATTCATCGACAACTATTGCAAGGTGGATTTGATCTCGTTGCATTTCTCGAAGCAAGTCATCTGCCATCTTATTTTCAGGCACGAAGGTTGCAGGGCGCATGTGCTGTTCAATCTTCTCGCTCTGTTCGGCATCATGATGGTCCAAGGCTCTACGAGCCAAATCTTTTACATAAGCAATTCCAATAATCTTGTCGATACTCTCGCCAACTACGGGGATACGTGAATAACCTGAGCGCAGGGCTAGCGATAAACCTTGGCGTAGTGATTTATCTTTTTCAATCCAAACCATATCTGTGCGAGGCACCATGAGCTCTCGCACCAATGTGTCACCTAATTCAAAAACTGAGTGAATCATTTCGTGTTCATCAGATTCCACTAAACCGCGCTCGTGCGCTTGATCTACTAAGTCACGCAATTCTGCTTCAGAAGTAAATGGCCCTGAGCGAAAACCTTTACCTGGAGTAATTGCATTTCCAATTGCAATCAGCAATTTCGTGACTGGACCAAGGATTGCAGCTAAGAAAGATGCAACGATGATTCCACTTCGCGCCCACTTGTGAGGTTGCTGGCGACCAAGGGTGCGAGGACCAACTCCGACAAAAACGTAGGATGCAATCACCATAATGAGAACTGTTAGCGCCATTGCTTGCGCTGATGGAAAATTTCGAAGCAATATAACTGCTAAAAGTACGGTGGCTGTAAGCTCGCAGAGTTTGCGCACTAAAAGAATTACATTGAGGTATTTCGCAGGATGAAGTGAATATTTCTTGAGAAGTTTTCCGCCTCGTTTGGTTTCAAGTTCATCAATAACAATTCGAGAAATCGATGTCAGCGCGGATTCGCTGCCCGCTAGAAATCCAGCAAAGGCGAGCAAGGCGATGATGCTCACTATTGCGATTGGACTCATGAGTTTTTCCATCGTGCAACAATTGATTCTTGCAATTCAAACATAATCAGTTCGTCAGCAAGTTCTACATGGTCATAACCCAAAATATGTAACAGGCCATGGGTAGCTAATATATAGATTTCATGTTCAACGCTGTGTCCAGCATTCTTTGCTTGTTCGCCAGCAACGCGAGGGCTTATGACAATATCTCCCAAAGTTACTGCTTGTTCTGGTGACTCTGGCATATCCATAGGAAAAGAGAGCACATCAGTTGTACCTTCTTCATTCATCCATTTGATATGTAACTGCGTCATCTCTTCATCCTCAACAAAAACCATATTGAGTTCGCAGTCAGGGTGAAGATCTAAATCCTTGAAAGCAAAAGAGATGAGTGATTGCATCTCGTTGGCTGGCACCAAGAGACCTGAAGTATTTGTAATTTCTAGTGTCATAGTTAGTTACGAATTGGGCGAACCGCTTGACGGGCATCGTCAAAGACTGCATAAGCCTTCACGATATCTCCGATGAGTCGGTGCCTGACAACATCTTCTGCAGTAAGTTCAAGAAAAGCAATGTCGTCAATCTCTTTGAGGATGTCTCTAATGATTCGAAGCCCCGAATGCTGTCCATTAGGTAGATCTATCTGCGTGACATCGCCTGTAACAACCATTTTTGAACCAAAACCAAGTCGAGTAAGAAACATTTTCATCTGTTCGGGTGTTGTATTTTGCGCTTCATCCAAAATAATAAAGGCATCATTGAGCGTACGTCCGCGCATATATGCAAGTGGAGCAACTTCAATTACACCTGACTGCATGAGGCGTGGAATTGATTCGATATCGATCATGTCATGCAAGGCATCAAAGAGCGGGCGTAAATATGGATCGATTTTTTCTGACAATGTGCCTGGAAGGAAACCTAAGTGCTCCCCTGCTTCAACTGCCGGCCGTGTCAAAATTATTCGATTTACTTTCTTCTGCTGCAAAGCTGACACTGCCATCGCCATTGCAAGATAAGTCTTGCCTGTTCCTGCGGGGCCGATTCCAAAAGTAATTGTGTTCTCTTCTATGGCATCGACATACTTTTTTTGATTAGCAGTCTTTGGTCTAATTGTGCGGCCACGATTACTAACAATATTGAGGGAAAGAATCTCTGCTGGGTGCTCTTGAGGTATTTGCGCAAGCATTGAGATTGAACGAGTGACGGCATCGGCGTTGAGGATATTTCCAGAACGAATAACGACCATCATCTCGTTGAATAAATTTTCAATAGTTTGGCATTCCACATGAGCGCCGCGAAGAGTTATTTCATTTCCGCGAACTGTGATGTTGACTAATGGGAAAGCCGCTTCAATGACGCGTAAATTTTCGTCATGAGGGCCAATCAAAGCAACCATAGAAATTGCATTGGGTACGGTTATCAGTGTGCGCTCCATTGGTGGCAAATCTATCTTTATCCGGGTGGCCAAGCCAGCGCACGGCCGCCAAGAAGATGCATGTGAGCGTGGAAAACGCTCTGACCAGCTTCTGCGCCGGTATTAAATACGGTGCGATAGCCAGCCAATCCACGATCACTTGCGATTTGCTGCGCTACTTTGAAAAGTTCGGCTGTAATCGTTGGTGAGGCTTGCGCTAATTCGCCACCATTTGCAACATGCAACGTTGGGATTATCAAGATATGTGTAGGTGCTTGAGGGGAAATATCATTGAAAGCGAGAACATTGTCATTTCTAAAAACGATATCGGCAGGGATGTCACCCTCAATAATCTTGCAGAATAAGCATGTGGGATCTAGCGGCACGACTTCACCATACTCGAATTTTTGCACTCAGCGCTGAAACTGCCGCAATTCCTGCATGTGCCGAACGCAAGACTGGGCGTCCCATTCGAGATGTAATTGCACCTGCTTCGCTAAAACGTACAAGTTCTTCGGCAGTGATACCGCCTTCGGGACCAATAATTATGAGAACGCTCTTTAGCGTATCCGGCAATTGAATTTCGCTCAAAGATTTATCAGCGCTCTCGTGAAAAACAATGGAGCAATCTGACGCAGAAATAAGTGCGCAAATTGCTTCGGTGTTTGCAGTATCTGCTACTTGAGGAATTCGTAAGCGACGAGATTGCTTACTCGCCTCCCTTGCCGTTACAGAGAATTTATCTGCGCCTTTGCCAATACTGCGCGCAGCACTCCAAGGAATTATTGTGTCTACTCCCGCTTCGGTAAGCAGTTCAATAGCCTCTTTAGATCTATCTCCCTTAGGAATTGCTTGGACCACCGTGATGGAAATTGGAAGTGGTTCCTGAAACCCAGTTGAAAGAACTTCAACTTCAAGTGACTTCTTCTTTACTGCAAATACTTTGACCTCAGACCATGAACCTGCGCCATCGCCGAGCATAAATATTTCACCTGCAGTTATTCTCAAAACTTTTACTGCGTGGTGGGCATCTTCGCTATCAAATTCATAGATAGAACCAATGGACTTAGGCAGATCAGCGACGAAAAAAAGAGTCAACATAGTTATCGATTGAAAGCATCTCTAAATTTGCTAAAGAGGCTTCCATCATGATTTTTCACGTGGCCATCTCCAGTTTTTTCTCCTCGGAGTTCGGCGAATTTTTTCAGAAGCTCTTCTTCGTCTCGACTCAATTTTGTAGGAGTTTGAACTTCAACATGAACTATGAGATCTCCACGATGGTTGCTGCGCAAACGTGTCATACCTTTGCCTTTGATTCCAACGGTTGCACCACTTTGAGTTCCCGCTTTGATGTGAACATCAGATGGTCCATCTAAAGTTTCTACGCTCACCGTAGTACCTAATGCAGCAGCGCTCATTGAAATTCCAAGCGTCATATGAAGCGTTTCACCATCACGCACTAAATATTCGTGATCAGCTTCAACAATTTCGACATAGAGATCGCCAGCTGGGCCACCGCCTGCGCCAACTTCGCCGCGACCAGAGAGTTGAATTCGATTTCCAGTCTCGACGCCAGCAGGAATCTTTATTGCAATTGTTTGGCGTGCTCGAACGCGACCATCTCCTGCGCATTCGCGACAAGGATGCGTAATGACACTTCCATAACCTTGGCATGCATTACATGGACGCGATGTCATAACTTGTCCAAGTACAGAACGCATTACATGTTGCGTTTCACCTCGGCCCTTACATACCTGACACATCGACGGTGTTTCTCCGTCAGCACAACCCGTTGCTTGGCATTTATCGCAAGCTATTGCACTTTCAACTGAAATTTCGCGCTCTGTGCCAAAACAAGCTTCGTTCAAATCTACTTCAATGCGGATAAGTGCATCTTGTCCTTGTCGCGTACGAGGACGAGGTCCGCGAGATCCTCCTCCGCCAAAGAATGCATCCATGATGTCGCCAAAGCCACCACCAAATCCGCCGCCGAAATTACTGCCACCCATGTCATAGTTCTGGCGCTTCTGTGGATCGCTCAAAACTTCATAGGCCGCAGTTACTTCCTTGAATCGATCTTGGACTGAAGGATCAGGATTTACATCGGGATGCAGCTCTCGTGCAATTTTGCGATACGCCTTTTTGATTTCATCGGCTGAAGAATCACGCGATACACCGAGAGTTTGATAATGATCAGCCATTTACACGCCCTCATTTATAAATCGACCGACATAACGTGCGACCGCAGAAACGGCAGCCATAGAACCTGCGTAATCCATACGGGTTGGACCGATAATTCCAAGTGCTCCCAGTGGTGAATTCTCACTTCCGTAACCAACTGTTACAAGGGAAGTAGATCGAAGGTTAGCTTCACTCTGTTCGGAACCAATACGTACCTTTACAGTCTCGTTTGCATCGCCGAGTAAACGTAGCAGCACAACTTGTTCTTCAAGGGCTTCTAATACTGGGTGCATCTTCGCTGAAAAATCTTCTTGGAAACGTGCCAAATTTGCCGTGCCTGCTAGAACTACTTTTTGTTCTGGACGTTCCATCGCCATTTCAATTACTGTTGATAATACGATTGCAACATCACGACGATCACTTGCGGTGTAACTCTCCATAATGCCAGTAAGGCGTTCTGCAACATCGGGCAAACTTTGACCCATCATTGCATTATTGAGTTGGTTGCGAATCGCAGAAATAAACTGATCGGCAACATCTTTAGTGAGTTCAATCGCGCGTTGCTCGATTCGGCCAGCATCGGTAATCAAAATAACCATAAGCCGCGAACTAGTAAGTGAAACAATTTCAACATGGCGAACACGAGATTTCACCATTGTCGGATATTGCACAACAGCAACTTGTTTAGTGACATCTGCCAAAAGTCGTACAGTGCGCATCACTACATCATCAAGATCGAGTGCACCTTCAAGGAAGGTTTCAATTGCGCGACGTTCAGGCATTGAGAGCGGCTTTACCGTTGCAAGTTTGTCCACAAATACTCGGTAACCCAAATCTGTTGGAATACGTCCCGCGCTTGTATGCGGTTGAGTTATGAGGCCTTCATCTTCGAGTACTGCCATCTCGTTTCGAATTGTCGCAGGAGATATTCCTAGACCGTGACGATCTGCAATCGACTTAGAACCAACAGGTTCTTGAGTCGCCACATATTCATCAACAATGGCGCGCAGAATTTCCAGACGACGTGATGACATTGTTCTTTAGATAGTAACGATTGCTACAGATAGGAGCGTGATAAGAAAAAATGCTGGGAAGGCAGTCTTAGGTTTGTTAGCACGGAAATGGAAGAAAATAGCTCCTGCCATCGTTACCCATAAAACAAGGAGTGGCACCCATTGCATCCAAGCAAAGCGAAGTCCTGTTACTAGACCAAGTGCTGCAAGTGCTTCAACAATTCCAATGAGGCGAGCTAGGCCATCTTTGACATTGACATCGCGCGTGCCCGATAGACCCTTTTCATTTCCGCTAGCTTTTGAGAGTCCAGAAATAACAAAAATAAGGGCTAGAAAAGACACAATGACATTATGTGTTGTATTCATAGTGCTCGAGGATACTAGATAACTAATTCGCGCACGATTCGATCTGCAATAAGGCGCCCTTGTGGGCTCAATTGCAGACGTTTATCGACCAAGCTGATATGTCCACTTTCACGATAACTCTCGATACGTTCCAATTGCGTTGGAGTAAGTGATGAAATATCTATCCCGTCGCGCATGCGAATTGTGAGCATTATCGACTCATCCTTGATCTGTTCTTGAGTCAAGATTTCACTATCCAAAATTGGTGATTCACCAGCAAATAACTTAGTTTTATATGTTGTTGGGTGCTTGAGATTCCAAAAACGTTTTCCATCAATATGTGAATGAGCGCCTGGTCCAAGCCCCCACCAATTCTTATTCTCCCAATATGCAATGTTGTGTCTGCATTCGTGTCCAGCTTTTGACCAATTACTGAGTTCATACCATTGCAGACCTGCTTGATTGCACAGTTGATTTACTAATAAATACATGTCAGCCATGAGGTCGTCATTAGGCATGGAAATGTCTCCACGCTTTATCTGTGCGGCAAGCTTGGTACCACTTTCAACAATAAGTGCATATGCACTTATGTGATCGACACCAAGTGATAGCGCTGCTTCAATACTTGTGCGCCAATCATCTAATGACTCCCCTGGAGTTCCATAAATGAGATCAACACTCACACTTGAAAATCCTGCTTCGCGCGCCATCTCGACAGCTTTCACAACATTGGCGGGATTATGCGTTCTATCCAATACTGCAAGAACATGTGGCACGGCAGATTGCATTCCAAATGAGATTCGATTGAAACCTGCTTCTCGATACTGGTGCATCTTCTCTGGCGTTACAGAATCGGGATTTGCTTCTAGTGTGATTTCACAATCAGCAGAAAGGCCATTGCGCGCACGAATAGCGCTAATTACTCTTCCTAGATCAGCTGCTGGCAAAAGACTTGGGGTTCCTCCCCCAAAAAATACTGTAGGAACCACATCTGTTGGAGCACTTTCTAACTCTTTGAGAACGGCATCAATGTAATCGTTACTTACGATTTCAAGTGTTGCACCATCTTGTAATTCATTAGGTGTGTACGTATTGAAATCACAGTAACCGCAGCGTTTGATGCAATATGGAATATGAACGTAGAACGATAGCCCTGACATAACTATTGCTTTCGTGCGGCTTTCACCTTTTCGATATCAGCATCTGTTGCAAGGGCAGCGACGAAGGCCTCCTGTGGAACTTCAACGCGTCCCACCATCTTCATGCGCTTCTTTCCCTCTTTCTGCTTTTCGAGAAGTTTGCGCTTACGTGAGATATCTCCGCCATAACACTTTGCCAAAACATCTTTACGGATAGCGCGAATACTTTCGCGAGCAATAATTCGTGAACCGATTGCGGCCTGAATTGGAACTTCAAACTGCTGGCGAGGAATAAGTTCGCGAAGCTTTCCAGTCATCATTACACCGTAGGCATATGCCTTATCGCGGTGAACAATTGCGCTAAAT
>CAIOIJ010000141.1 GCA_903858325.1 uncultured Actinomycetes bacterium | reverse complement strand
CGCGTCGACAAGCTCGATGTATGGGGCCGCCGTCGTATGTCATTTGAGATTCTAAAAAAAGGTGAAGGTATTTACGCAGTTGTCGATATGCACTGCGAGCCAGCTGCCATCAAAGAGTTGGATCGTCAACTCAATTTGAATGAGTCAGTTTTGCGCACCAAAGTTATTCGTCCAGAATAATTTAAGAATTTATTGCACGGACCTAAAAGAGATTAGAGGATAAAAAATGGCAGCAGGCGATACAAACATCACTCTCATCGGTAATTTAACTGATGACCCAGAGCTACGTTTCACCCCTTCTGGTTACGCGGTTGCAAACTTTACGGTTGCATCTACTCCTCGAAATTACGATCGCACAACAAATACTTGGAAAGATGGAGACACTCTTTATCTCAGATGTTCTATTTGGCGCGAAGCGGCAGAGAGCGTTGCAGAGTCACTTACAAAAGGAACTCGCGTAATGGTCACTGGTCGTTTGAAGCAGCGTTCATATGAAACAAAAGAGGGCGAAAAGCGAACTGTCTTTGAGGTAGAAGTTGATGAAGTCGGTCCATCACTTCGCTACGCAACAGCAAAGGTCACACGTACCCAACGCCAAGGCGGAGCACCAGCAAGTGGAGGATTCTCTGCACCAGCAGGAGAATCAATCAACGATGATCCTTGGGCTGCAGCATCTTCAACGCCAACTGGCGGAGGATGGGCAACCACAACTAACGACGAACCACCGTTTTAAAAAACCAACCTATCCATCCATTCCTAACTCAGAGCCACTTGTGGCAAAAAGTTAGGGCACCCGAAAAGGAGCACCACAATGGGAGCAAGAAATAATAAGACTCTACGTGAGCCTAAGAACAAGGGCGCAAAAGCCGCTGCCCTCAACAAGAAGTTCAAGAAGAAGCCTTGCAGCTTCTGCCAAAACAAGGTGAGCTATATCGATTACAAGGATATTGCAACACTTCGTAAGTACATCTCTGATCGCGGAAAGATTCGCGCTCGCCGAGTAACAGGTGCTTGCACACAACATCAACGCTCCATTGCAACTGCTGTAAAGAACAGCCGTGAAGTTGCTTTGTTGCCTTACACATCGACAGCAAGATAAGGAGCGAATCAACTATGAAACTCATCCTTACTCGTGAAGTTGCAGGACTCGGTTCTGCAGGAGATGTTGTAACTGTAAAAGATGGTTTTGCTCGCAATTTCTTGCTGCCACGTGGCAATGCAATTGCTTGGTCACTCGGTGGCGAAAAGCAGATCCAGAGCATCCGTCGTGCTCGCTCTGCTCGCGAAATTCGCGATATCGACCACGCAAAAGAGATCAAGGCAAAGCTTGAGTCAACAACAATTACCGCAAAGGTAAAAGTTGGCGCAAAGGGCGTTCTCTTCGGTTCTGTAACAGATAAAGATGTAGCAGCTGCAATCAAGAGCGCTGTTGCAATCGATATCGATCGTCACAGCATCAAGACAAAGGGCCACATCAAGAAGATCGGAAACCACGAAGTAAAGGTTTCACTTGGTCACAACGTTGTCGCAACCGTGACAGTAAGCGTTGTAGCTCAATAAATAGTTAGTTATAAAGGGCCCGTCGCTAATGCGGCGGGCTTTTTATTTTTCGGTGACTTGAATCAAAGCTTTTCTAAATGCATCGCTATTGAACTCTGATTGCGCTAATTCAAATTTAGTCATCCCCCATTGCCAGAAATCAAAATCTAACTCAGAGATCGAGGATTGAATTGATGCCCACAGAGTCCATCCATATTTCGCCATGAGGGCTTGAAGCCACGCGCGTGCCACTTTCTCAGCCCTATAAGAACCGTAATACGCGGTTACTAATTCTTCTAATCTTTCATAATCTAGAAAAGCTTCAGCCCAAATATTTCCAAGTTCAAAACAAGCATCGTTATTGCCTGAATATTCATAATCTATAAGCCAAATCTTCGCTCCATCATCGATGAAGTTGCCTGGAAGTAAATCGTTATTGCAGGGAACTAATCCATCGTCGAGAACCTTCATCGCTCTATTAATCTCTTCCATTTTCGGCGCATAATCTAAGTAGTTAGCCGGAAGTTTGAAGCCGCGCTCTTGAACAATTGCAAGGTAATTCTTTTGAATTTCATACATTGTAAAATCGCGAACAAAAGGTTTCCCAGAATGTAGTGCGCGACAGCTTTGTGCAATTCGACCCAAGTTATTTTCTACATCGTTTGCAGTAAAAGTTTTGCCTTCGATAAAGGAAATTACTAATAGGCCTTGCCCGGGTAAATAATCTAGAACCTGCGCGCCACAATTGGTTTCGGCGGCCAATTTTGAATTGTGATATTCGGATTCACGATCGATAGATAGAAGCTCGGAAGAATTACTAGAAATACGAGCAACACATTTTCCGTCAGGTAATTCCACTTTTAGGTTGCGATTTGTGATTCCGCCAGAGAGTTCAACTAAGGACAGGCGATTGCGCAACCTAGGAACTTTGTTGAGAAGTATTCCAAATTCTTCTTCAAGAGTATTGGAAGTGTTCATCGGTTCAGGATACATTTGCGGACGTGAGTACAACAGCCTTTCCATCAAAAGCTCGCATTGTCATAATTGGTGGTGGAGTTGGCGGTACCTCTGTCGCGCATCATTTAGCGCAACTGGGTGAAAAAGAGGTCGTACTTCTAGAACGAAGTGACCTCACGAGCGGTTCTACATTCCACTCCGCCGGTCTTGTTGGCCAATTACGAGCCGATCCAACGTTGACAAAAATGAATATGCATTCGGTGGATTTGTATCGCTCACTTGAGAAAACTGATACTCCTGCTAGTTGGCGAGAGTGCGGAAGCATCAAGCTTGCTTCAACGCCTGAGCGTATGGAAGAAATCCGCAGACAAATTGGTTGGGCTCGTACATTCGGTTTAGATCTTCATGAGATTTCTCCGCAAGAAGCCCAGAATCTTTTTCCACTCATTGATCTAGAAGGCGTTATTGGCGCTTGTTATATGGCCTCGGATGGCCAGGTGGATCCATCGCAACTAACAATGGCGATGGCGGCAGGTGCTCGCCGAAATGGCGCAAAGATATTTACTCACACTCGCGTTCTTGAGATAAAAACTAAAGCAGGGCGGGTGACCCATGTTGTTACTGACAAAGGAACAATCGAGTGCGAAATTGTTGTCAACTGTGGCGGAATTTACGCGCCTCAAATAGGTCGCATGGTTGATGTGCGCATTCCAATCGTTCCAATGAGCCATCAATATCTAATTACTGAAAACTTTTTACCTCCAAGTTCGAAAATGTTGCCATCTCTGCGCGATCCAGACTTATTGATCTATTTCCGTCAGGAAGTATCTGGCTTGCTTATGGGGGGATATGAAAGAAATTCAAAGGCATGGAGCGCTGATTACAATAATTTCGATAAAGTCCCCGAAGATTTCAACGGAAAATTACTTCCAGAAGAGTGGGAACGTTTCGAAGAAATCGCGGTAAATTCTCAACGACGAGTTCCAAAGATGGGCGAAATTGGTGTAAAGAATTTCATCAATGGCCCAGAAGGTTTTACGCCCGATAATGAATTTTGCTTAGGGGAAACATCTGTCGGAGGTTTCTTTGTAGCTGCAGGGTTCTGCGCTCATGGTATTGCGGGAGCAGGTGGAATTGGAAAAGTTGTAGCAGAATGGATTGTCGCGGGCGAGCCAACGATGGATTTATGGCATATGGATATTGCCAGATTTGGATCTTCTTATAACTCTCCTAAGTTCACGCTTGAACGTATCACCGAAAATTATGAGGCTTATTACGATATTCATTACCCAGGTGAAGAGCGTCAGAGTGCGCGACCTGCGAAAAAATCTCCAATTTACGATTGGCACAAAGCACACGGTGCAACTTTTGGTGAAAAAGCATCATGGGAACGCGTTAATTACTACTCAACACATAGTGGCGATGAGGGGATTAGACCCATTGGCTGGGCTGGAAAATATTGGTCATCTGCAGTTCAAGAAGAACACCACGCAACAAGAAATTCTGCAGGAATTTTCGATGAATCAAGTTTTGCGAAAGCTCGAATAACTGGTGCCAGGGCAGCAGAATTCCTCAATTATGTATGCGCAAATGATGTTGTAAAAGGTGTTGGCAGAACTGTATATACCCAAGCACTCAACACTCGAGGCGGAATTGAATCTGATTACACCGTTACACAAATAAGTGATTCCGAATTTCTAATCGTTACAGGAACTGCCTTTAGCACTCATGACTTTGGTTGGCTAAGAAAAATTGCCCGTGAAAAGAATTATGAAGTTTTGATTGAAGATATAACGCAAGAGCTTGCATGTTTTGGGATTTGGGGACCTCAAGCTCGCAATATTCTGGCGAAGGTTACAAAATATGATCTGACGCATTCCAATTTTCCATTTATGCATTCACGAATGATTGAGATTAGCGGTATTGAAGTTCGAGCCACCAGGATTACTTATGTCGGTGAACTTGGTTGGGAAATATATGTACCAGTTTCAGATGCACTCATTCTTTGGGAATCACTCATTGCTGCAGGAGAAGAATTTGGTTTGATGCCGTGTGGTTATAAAGCAATCGAATCCCTTCGACTTGAAAAGGGATATCGAGCTTGGGCAGGTGAGATAAATACAGAAACTAATCCTTGGGAGGCAGGCTTAGCTTTTGCAGTCTCACTAAAGAAAGATAAATTCCACGGCAGAGATGCGCTTGTACTTGCTAAAGAAAAGATCACACGCCGCCTTGTTGCAATTACATTTGAAAATATCTGTGATGTACCGCTTGGCAATGAAGCGATTCGTATCGGCGAGAAAATTATTGGAAGAATAAAGAGTGGCGGCCAGGGTTACACACTTGGCAAGGCGATTGCATATGCCTACTTAGAGAATTCATTTACAACTGCAGGTACCTCACTCGACGTAGAGTTATTTGGCCGTTGGGTACGTGGAACTATTTGCGATGAACCTCTCTTCGATCCAAAAAATGAACGAGTAAAGAGTTAAATCTCAATCAATGAGAATGTGAAAAATAGTTTCCTCCACAGGGGTGTGGGCAATAAAGAGCTCGATGACCTGCACTTTTAGCGAGTGCTACCCCCTCACCCCACAGTTACCCACAGCGCATCCACCGATATTTACACAGGAAAAATGGCTTATCCACCGAGTTACCCACAACCTTATGCACATCCACAGATGGCGATATTCGCTATCGAATGAGCCTGCGCCTACGGTTGCGCCATCAAAGAGGTACGCGTACCTACGCATATTTGTCAGTGCACGATGGGAAGGTGGCTGCTGTGAGCATCGCAGAATTCCCGACATCAAATAATAGCCGCAACCAAAATATCAATGCCGTCGGTGCTGAATTCGAACGCACTCCCCCTCAAGATTTACTTGCCGAACAGAGTGTTCTTGGCGGAATGTTATTGAGTAAAGATGCAATTGCAGATGTTATTGAAATTCTCAAAGAGCGCGATTTTTATCGACCTGCGCACGAACTTATCTACGATGCAATTCTTGATCTCTATGGACGCGGTGAACCAGCAGATGCGGTAACTGTGTCAGCTGAACTTGCAAAGCGCGGAGATATTGCACGCGCGGGCGGCGCACCATATTTACATACACTTATTTCATCGGTACCAACTGCGGCAAATGCTGGCTATTACGCAAAGATTGTTCGCGAACATGCAATCATGCGCCGACTTGTTGAAGCCGGTACAAAAATTGTGCAACTCGGGTACACAACCGAAGGCGAAGTAGATGATGCAGTAGATCAAGCGCAAGCAGAGGTCTATGCAGTAACTGAACGACGCGCATCAGAAGATTATGTTCAACTCTCAACACTTATTCCGGCAGCCCTTGATGAGATTGAAAATATCTCTAAAGGTTTAGGCGTCGAAGGTGTTATGACTGGTTTCAAAGATCTCGATGCTCTTACACACGGTTTGCATCCTGGCAATATGATTATTTTGGCTGCGCGTCCGGCAATGGGTAAGTCAACTCTTGGTCTAGATATTGCGCGCCATGCATCAATTCACAACGGTCAGACATCAGTTATTTTTTCACTTGAAATGTCGAAGTCAGAAATCACCATGCGTATGCTCTCTGCCGAAGCGCGCGTGGGTCTCAACAATATTCGTGCAGGTACTTTGAGTGATGATGAATGGGCACGTCTTGCACGCCGCATGGGCGAAATCAACGAAGCGCCATTATTTATTGATGATTCACCTAACTTATCGATGATGGAGATCCGTGCAAAAGCGCGCCGTCTCAAGCAACGTCATAACCTCAAACTTATTGTTATTGACTACTTACAGTTGATGAGCAGCGGAAAGAAAGTTGAAAACCGTCAGCAGGAAGTTTCAGAATTTTCTCGTCACTTGAAGTTGATGGCAAAAGAGCTAGATATTCCAGTAATCGCAATTTCACAGCTCAATCGCTCACCTGAACAACGTTCGGATAAGAAGCCGATGCTCTCTGACTTACGTGAATCTGGCTCTATCGAACAAGATGCTGACGTTGTAATCATGCTTCACCGCGATGATATGTACGATCGCGAAAACCGTACAGGTGAAGCCGATCTAATCGTTGCTAAGCACCGTAATGGACAGACAAAGACAATTACTGTTTCGGCCCAACTTCACTATGCGCGCTTCTTTGATATGCCACAAAATCCTGGCAGCGGTGCAGATTTCACACAGGGACGTCAGCAAGAAGAGTAGTTAGTGCGCTTCCATACGTGCACGATCTGCAATAAAGATTCCAACTAATACAAGCGCACCACCAAATATTTGAAGTGGGAGCCAAGCTTCACGCAACCACCACCATGCAAATATTCCAACCAAAACTGGTTCAAGCATTCCTATAACACTGCTTGTGGAAGCCGATAATGTTTTGATACCTGTTACTACACAGAGGTAAGGAATTATTGTTCCAAAGATGATGATCCAAAGAATGAGCACCCAACCGTAAGAATCGTAACCAGCAAAGATTCCCTGCATATTTATTCTTTCGCTAAATACCTCAAATGGAAAATTCCAGATTGGCAAAATAATGAGCCAAGCAAGGGTTGCAAATGCAAAGCCAAAAAATGTTACAGATTCAGTATCGCGATTCTGTGTAAGTTTCTCGCCCATAAGAAAGTAGACGCTCAATGCAATTGCATCGAGAAGGGCTGCAATAAGACCGACGGTATCGAGGGTCTGCCCTTTCCATACTTGCGCAATAAAGAGAAGTCCAACAAATGCTAAGAAAATAGCTAGCCACATATCTTTTGGCACAAAGCGCTTCTTTACATATTTAATCCATAAAACAATCCATATTGGCGCAGTAAATTCAATAATCAGGGCAAAGCTCACATGCATACGCGAAATTGCGATGAAGTAGCCAAGTTGAACCGCGGCAATACCAATCGCGCCAAAGAGAGCTAATTGCGGAATCTCCTTCCTTGTAGTTCGCATCTTTTCGCGTGAACGAAAGAAGACAAGGAAGAAAAGAATGATAAATGCCCCAGTTGATCGAACTTGTGCGAGGCGAAGGGCGGATAGTGAACTTGTGAGAACCAATTTAGAGACGATGCCATTGAAGGCAAATAGAAATGCGCCACCTAATAGAAAGAGTTCACCTCTGTGCTTTTGCAACATCAGGTAAGGCTATCTGATTAGAAAGCAGACTCTGCAATCTCCATGATGGATCCATCAGTGGATTCGACGATTTTGCGGTCGGCTTTGATAAGCGGAAGAAAATTCTGCACAAAAAACTTTGCTGAAGCAATCTTTCCCTTGTAGAACTCAGTATCTTTGCCGGGATTGGTCTCAAGTTTTTCAAGGCAGATATCGGCTTGACGCAACAAAAGCCATGCAGTGATGATGTCACCAACAGCCATAAGGCATCGCGAAGTATTGAGCCCCACTAAATAAATTTTCTCTGCATCAGTCTGGGATTCCATTGCATGCCCAACAAGCGTTGAGACAATTCCATTGAGGTCACCTAGCGCTGTAAAGAGTGCGGCTTTTTCACTTGCATGCGCACCGCCAGATTCGGCAAATTTCTGAATCTCTTTACCCAGTAAACCGATAGCGCGACCGCCATCTTTTACAATTTTTCGGAAGAAGAAATCAAGACCTTGAATGGCTGTTGTGCCTTCATACAAAGTATCAATTTTTGCATCGCGCACATATTGTTCTAGTGGCCAATCTTGAGTAAAACCAGAACCACCAAATGTTTGCAGCGACTCTGTTCCAAGAATTGTCCATGACTTTTCACTTCCAAAACCTTTGACAACAGGCAGCAATAAATCATTGAGAGCAATCAAATCTGCATGGCGATCGGTATCTTCAGCTTTTTCAGCAAGCTCAATTTCATCTTGAATTGAGGCTGTATAAAGCACTAAAGCACGCATTCCTTCGGAATATGACTTCTGCACCATGAGCGATCGGCGTACATCTGGATGATTGATAATGGTGACACGTGGACTTGCCTTGTCATTCATTACTTTCATATCGCCACCTTGCACACGAGTCTTTGCATAAGCGAGTGCTTGTTGGTATCCAGCGGATAAGGTTGCGATAGCTTTTGTACCAACCATCATGCGCGCAAATTCAATAACTTTGAACATTTGTGCAATACCTTGGTGAACATCTCCTAGCAAATAACCAACTGCAGGTTCGTGCTCACCTAAATTCATTTCACATGTTGCAGAGACGTTGAGCCCCATCTTGTGTTCTACATTTGTAACATAGACGCCATTACGTTTTCCAAGTGCTCCAGTTTCAAAATCAAACATAAATTTTGGAACTAAGAATAATGAAAGACCTTTAGTTCCTGGCCCGCCACCTTCGCGTCGCGCGAGAACATAATGAATAATATTTGGATTCAAATCGCTATCACCTGATGTAATAAATCTCTTTGTACCAGTGATGTGCCAAGTTCCGTCAGCCTGCTCAACTGCTTTACTGCGGCCAGCGCCAACATCGCTACCTGCATCAGGTTCAGTCAATTGCATTGTTGCGCCCCAGTCGTTATCGACCATAAGTTTTGCTAACTTCTTTTGTTGGGCATTTCCAAGCGCATAAGCAACATGCGCGAATGATGTACCTGAAGCATAAATATGTACGGATGGATTTGATCCAAGAACCATTTCGGCAATTGCCCAGCGCACCGAAGGTGGAATCTTTGTTCCACCAATTTCAACTGGTGCATCGATACGCCACCATTCGTTATCCATATACGCGCGATATGATTTTTTGAAACTTGCTGGGACAGTGACATCTCCCGTTGCTTTATTAAATGTTGTTCCAACTCGATCGCCTTCAACGAAAGATGCGGCAAGATCGTTTTCGGCAAGGCGTTTTATTTCCTCCAGCATCCCCATTGCAGTTGCGCGATCGAGTTCGCTATATAAAGAGGTGCCTAAAACCTTGTCGCGACCTAAAAGGTCGAATAGACAGAATTCGATATCGCGCAGGTTGGCTATGTAATGGCTCATGGGCCAATAATGCTACTGACCAGTAACTTATTCAAGCCGGTAGAGGCTGATTTCGCTCCCTGCGCGCAGGGAATCTACGAGATAGGCTCCCCGCGTGCTACTAAGTGATCGCGATATCCGAACAGAGATTGCCGCCAACCGCGTCGGGGTTGAACCTTTCGACGAGGCGATGATTCAGCCTTCCAGTGTCGATGTTCGCCTCGATAAGTTTTTCCGCGTATTTGAAAATCATAAGTACTCAGTCATTGATCCCTCCATTGAACAATCAGAGCTCACACGCGAAGTAATTGTTGAAGGTGATGAACATTTCATTTTGCATCCAGGTGAGTTTGTTCTAGCTAGCACCTACGAAGTAATTACTCTGCCTGACGATATTGCTGGACGCCTTGAGGGCAAATCATCCCTTGGCCGCCTCGGTCTACTTACGCACTCCACTGCAGGATTTATCGATCCAGGTTTTAGCGGACATATCACGCTCGAACTTTCCAATGTTGCCAACCTTCCAGTCAAATTATTTCCTGGGATGAAGATTGGTCAACTCTGTCTCATCAAACTCTCATCTCCCGCCGAACATCCATATGGCAGCGCCAAGTATGGTTCTAGGTATCAAGGACAGCGCGGACCTACCGCTAGCCGTTCCTTTTTGAACTTTCACCAATCTAAGATTAAGTAAGTAAGCGGGAATTTCACCCGCTACAAAGGGGTTGAATAAGTATGAAAACAATAATCGCACTTGGTCTCGTTGCACTCATCGTTCTATTTTTTGTAGCTCAATACAACCGATTGATTCGCCTCAATGTCAGTGTTGATGAAGCATGGGCGCAGATTGAAGTTCAACTCAAGCGCCGCTCAGACCTTATTCCTAACCTCGTTGAAACCGTAAAAGGGTATGCAACACATGAGAAAACAACTCTCGATGCAGTAATTGCTGCGCGCGCTAAAGCAACAACTGCAACAACGGTTGCCGATGTTGCTGCAGCTGATGGAATGGTCACTCAAGCACTTCGTGGATTACTTGCCGTTGCTGAGGCGTATCCTGATCTGAAAGCCTCTGCTAACTTTTTATCACTACAAGAAGAACTTTCGACAACAGAAAATAAAGTCGCATTCTCACGTCAGTTCTATAACGACAATGTGCGCTCACTCAATACTGCGGTAAAAACAGTGCCAACCAATCTCTTTGCAGGTATGGCAAAAGTTAGCGCGCGAGAGTTTTACGAAGTTGAAGATGCACAATCTCGTCAGGCTCCAAACGTAAAGTTCTAACCAATGAACTTTCGCACAATGCAGGCGGCTAACCGCCGCAAAACATTTGGACTGCTCGCAGGCATGGGTTTGCTTACAGCACTCGTTGTTTATGCAGCCCTTACCTATTTTGGTTCTAGCGGGGCGGCGATAGTTCCATTCGCTGTTGGTATTGCTCTCATTGGCGTATGGGGTTCATATTATGGTTCCGATAAATTAGTACTAACAATGACGGGTGCCAAAGAGATTCAAGAGAGCGATAATCCGAAACTCTTTGGTTTGGTGCAAGAAGTATGTATTGCAAGTGGGCTGAAGCTTCCCAAGATTGCAATTGTTGTAGATAGCGCACCTAATGCATTTGCTACTGGGCGCAATCCAGAACATGCACTCATCGCCTTCACCACGGGCATTTTGGATGTTATGGATCGTGACGAGTTACAGGGAGTTATTGCTCACGAAATGTCTCATGTTGCCAACCGCGATACTTTAGTTTCAGCCGTTGCAGCAACAACTGCAGGAGCTATCGCAATATTGAGCGACGTTCTAACACGTATGATGTGGTTTGGTGGTGGACGCCGCGACCGTGACAGTAATTCAAATCCACTTGCAATTGTTTTCTCGTTGCTCATTCTTATCTTGGCACCGATTGCGGCGATATTGCTCAAATCGGCAATTTCGCGCAAGCGTGAATCACTCGCGGATGCAACAGCGGTCGCCTTTACTCGCAACCCTGCCGGCTTGCGATCAGCGCTGGAAGTTCTTGCCCGTGATTCAACTGTTGTGCAACAGCGCTCTACATCAGTTGCGCATATTTGGATTGAATCTCCACTTGATGGAACATCAGTCTCTAAACTTTTCTCTACACACCCACCAATTCAAGAAAGAATCGCCGCCCTCAAAGCTATGGAGTCATTGAGCTAACGGGAAAAAGAGCGTAAATGTCGCACCTTTTCCGAGCTCTGATGTAACGCTTACGCGACCACCATGTGCACGCATTACTGCATCAACGATCGATAGACCTAAACCACTACCTTCAGAACTATTTCTTTGTCGTGAAGGATCTACACGGAAGAAGCGTTCGAAAATTTTAGCTTGATCTTCTTCTGTCAGGCCATTGCCATGATCTGTAACAGATATCGATAGACCATCATCGGATTGATTGAGGGCCACTTCAATAGATGTTCCGTTAGCTGTATGAACGCGAGCATTAGTGAGTAAGTTCGTAATAACTTGATAGATACGTGTTTCATCACCAAGTGCGAAAACTTCGTCAGGCATGTTAGTAATAGTTATCGGATGAGAAGGACCAGCTGCACGTGCGGATGCAATACACTCATTGACAACTTTGGAGAGATTGACTGGTTTCATCTCCATTTGTCGTGATTGATCAAGGCGCGCTAAAAGTAATAAATCTTCAACAAGTGTTCCCATGCGCAATGATTCATTTTCAATACGGCCAAGTAATTCTTTAGTTGGTTCTCCATTTGCAACTGCCCCTTGGCGATGTAATTCTGCAAAACCGCGAATTGCTGTAAGTGGCGTACGTAGTTCATGGCTTGCATCGGCAACGAAGCGACGTAACTTACTTTCACTCTCTTCTTTGACGGCAAATGATTCTTCAATACGTGAGAGCATCTGGTTGAGGGAATTTACTAAACGGCCAACTTCAGTATCTGGTTTTGCATCTGGAAGGCGTGCAGAGAGATCGCCAGATGCAATAAGTTCAGCAGTTTCTTCGACATCCTCTAAAGGTTTTAGACCGATTCGAATTACTTGTCGCGAAGCGATCGTTATAAGCACAAGTACGAGTAAGAATATAAAGAATAAAATAAAGCCAACTCGATGTGTAGTTTTATCAAAATCATTGAGTGATTGTGCAACGACCACACTGCCTAGTGCGGAAGGCAGAACCCGAGTAACTACTCGAAAATCAGCCCCAGGGGCTTCGATAGTAAAAGGTTTATCTCCATTGAGAGCAATTGCACCAGGCAATAAACCCTTTACATAATCATTTATTTGATTGGCATTGAGGTCTCCACCGATTCCGCCGATGATATTTCCAAAGGGATCAATGAGTGTGACTGACGTTGATGTTGGCACGCGAGTAAGTGGAGTTGGGTGTAGTGCAGCTTTCTTTCTTCCTGCTCCATCCTCTTCACTTTCATGATTAGGTGCACTCTCGTCATCACCAACAATTCCAGCGCGATCTAAGCGCAACGTTGTTCCGCCTATAACGCTGAGTAGTTGATCATCAACTTGGGCTAAGAGATACGAGCGTAAGGAGTTTTGAACTGCAAAACCAGAAGCAACGAATGCAAGTGCAGATAAAACAACAACACCAAAAGTGAGGCGGTTTCGCAGACTTGAAGTACGTAGCGGAGATTTCATAGTTCTGTAGTGTAAAGGTTTACTTACTTAGGGGGCATTCGAAGTCGATATCCCACACCACGAATTGTATGAATTAGTGGAGGATCGAAGATATCTATCTTCTTTCGCAAGTAAGAAATGTATGTTTCGACAATTCCTGCATCGCCACGGAAATCGTATTGCCAGACATGATCGAGAATTTGTGATTTAGAAACCACGCGGTCAGCGTTGATAAGGAGGTAGCGAATGAGTAAGAATTCGGTAGGAGAGAGATCTAGAAGTTGCCCGGCGCGACGTACTTCGTGCGTTGCTTCATCAAGTTCAAGATCTGCAAAGCGAATCTTCTCTTCGTCCTGTTCAATCTGAGTTACTCCAGTACGACGCAAGAGCGCACGTAAGCGAGCAACTAATTCTTCGAGACTAAATGGCTTTGTCATGTAATCATCGCCACCGAGTGTGAGGCCTTTGACTTTATCTTCCATTCCATCTTTTGCAGTGAGAAATAGAACACCAGTCTCGACACCTTCATTGCGAATCTGCTTACATACTTCAAAGCCATCGAGATCGGGGAGCATGACATCGAGAACCATCGCATGTGGTTTGAATTCTTCTGCCATCTGTAACGCTTGTGCGCCATTAGCTGCAGTGCGAACATCAAATCCAACAAAGCGCAGACTTGTAGAAATTAGGTCACTGATACTCGATTCATCGTCGACGACGAGAATACGTTGTGCATTTTCTGCTGTGGCTGTTGCCATTGTGATCACCTCTTGCCATGAGAATGCTCCCACAGGCTGAGAGATTGCTGAGAATCAGCCTTGCTGGGCCTCTGATTTCACGCTGCGAAGGAGGGCTTGAGCTACATCGAGCACCTCAACTTTGGAATCTCGAGCGATTACGCCATCGCCAGTCATAACTCGGCAGAAAGGACAGGCAACTGCAATCTCTTGCGCACCCGTTGCTATCGCTTCATCAACGCGATTGAGATTGATCCGAGAACCAATTTTTTCTTCCATCCACATTCGGCCGCCACCAGCGCCGCAACAAAATGAACGATCTTTATTGCGAGGCATCTCTGTAATTGTTACACCTGTTGCACCAAGTAATTCACGTGGTGGTTCATAAATTTCATTATGACGTCCCAAGTAGCAAGGATCGTGATACGTCATCGTTGTTGTATTTTTATTTACCGGAATCAATCTCTTGTCACGCACTAATTGATTGAGCAATTGTGTGTGGTGAACCATCTCTAATTCAAAACCACTTTGCGCGTAATCGCGTCCAATAGTTGTAAAGCAATGAGGGCAGGTAACGACAACTTTCTTCTTGCCTTTCTCGGTACGTGCGGCAAAAACTTCGTTGAAGGTTTCGATATTTTCACGAGAAAGAATTTGATACAAGAATTCATTGCCTGCACGTCGCGCAGGATCACCAGTGCATGTTTCGCGTTTACCTAGCACTGCAAAATTGACGCCTGCCATATATAGAAGTTCAGCGACCGCCTTAGTTGTTTTCTTTGCACGTTCTTCATAAGCACCGGCGCATCCAACCCAAAATAAATATTCGACTTCATCGGGAAGTTGTCCTTCAACTACACGAATTGGGAAATCACACTCGGCAATCCAACCATCACGGTCGGCGCGATTAGCTCCCCATGGGTTTCCTGCTTTTTCTAAATTACGGAAAGTTCCACCAAGTTCGGTAGGAAATTCGGATTCAACTAAAACTTGGAATCGTCGCATGTTGACGATGTGATCAACATGTTCAATATCAACAGGACATTCATTGACGCATGCACCGCACGTTGTGCAGGACCACAAAACATCTAATGAAATAGGGCCTAAATCGCCTACCAATGACTCTGTCTCAACAACTTTTGCCATAGCGTGATCACGCATTGCCATAATTAGAAGTTTTGGTGACAACGGCTTATCTGTATGCCATGCAGGACATTGCGATTGGCAGCGCCCGCATTCGGTACAACTGGTCATATCGAGCAGGCCTTTCCAGGAAATATCTGCTCGCGTACCAAGACCGAATACATCATCTTCGCTTGGATCTTCAAAATTTATTGGCTTACCGTGTGACAACATCTCTGGAAGTGGGCCAAGGGAGCTCTTACCATTGCTATTACGTCGGAAATAGATATTGAAGAAAGCTAAGAAGCGGTGCCAAGCAACACCCATCGTAAGGTTTTGCGCAATGACAATAAACCAAGCCATCGAGATGAATATTTTTGTAGCAGCAACCCACTGTATATAACTAGTGATTTGTGAAATCGTAAGAGCTTTGAATTGTTTTACGATGAACCAAGTTGTTACGTAATGGCGATTCCACGTTGTGTCTGGTGAAAGTGCGCCTTCAAGAGCGCGAAGCGCGATGACACAAAAAACAATTGCAAGAATTGTGGCTTCAACGTAATAAGCCTTCTTCATTCCTGAACCAAAGAAACGCGAAGTACGTCCCTTCTTGCTAAAGCGCGTAACTTGGCGGATACCAATGAGCGTCACGATTGCGATACCGGTAAACCAGGCAGTTGCTTCAGTAAAATATTCGTAGGGCCAGAAATGACCTATCAATGGCAAAGAAAAATAAGGGTCGATGAGTTGGCCATATGCAGTTACAAGAGTTCCAAAAAGTGCACCGAAACCAATCATGACAAACCAATGCGCGATACCTGTGCCAGTGAAGTTGAGCATCTTGGTATGGCCTAAAACTTCACGTGTCATATTCCAAAAACGAGAAGCACGATTATTGCTTCGAGTCGGATCCGGCTGGCCTTTTTTGTAGATTGCTATCAATTGGCGAACTCGTATGGCGGCTAAGGCCAATGCGGCCACTGTTATTCCATAAGCTAAAACGACCAAAAGTAAGTTCATAGTGGCAAGAGTATCTAAAAACCCTTTACCGTCGGCGTCTTGCCATATAAACTAAAAAAACATTTAGGGAGAGAAATGGCCGCACGCAATCAGGAAGTTTCGCAGTATGTCCTTACTACTACTGCGCAAAAATCGTATGACCACCTTTTGGTTACATGTGTGCGAAGCAGTAATGGCGAAGTAATCGAAGTGCCATCATTTATCAGTAATGATGGGCGATTGCGTTGTCGAGTACCGGGTAATAAGAGTGAGTGGAAATCCCTCAAATTTCAAAATAAAGAGGATTTAGAATTCGAAGAATCGTGGTCATATTCTCAAAGTGGAATAACTGGGAAACCACACTCTTCGATCTTGCATGACGATAACGATGAAGCTTTCTTATGGCTTGCAGATACGGTTTGGTTCGGACTCACCGACCGCATTTCCAATAGTGACTGGAAAGCACTTATGGAGAAGAGATCGCAACAAGGTTTCAATGTGATGCAAGTTGTTGCAGGATTATTGCCAGAAGCTGGATTCGGTGAACCAGCAACCCTTCTTGATGGTGTCGCTTCATGGACTTTAGATAAAAAGGAATTGGAAAAACGTTGGTGGGATGCTGCCGACCTTAGGGTCATTGATGCAGTTCAAGCAGGACAGATGCCAGCACTTGTTGGTGCGTGGAGTTATTACATTTTGGAATTTGGTGCAGAGCGACTCAAAGAGCACTGGTCTGAAATGATTGCACGTTGGGCTGCATTTCCAGTTTTTTGGTGTGTAGCAGGTGAAGTTGGCCTTATGGAATATAAGGATTTATTTACTGATG
Source organism: uncultured Actinomycetes bacterium (assembly GCA_903858325.1). Taxonomy (GTDB): domain Bacteria; phylum Actinomycetota; class Actinomycetes; order Nanopelagicales; family Nanopelagicaceae; genus Planktophila. The sequence goes on along the minus strand of CAIOIJ010000141.1, from coordinate 8,429 downwards.
ATATGCAGGAGCGAGCTGTATCAATCCAGCAAATGTGGAAACCTGTAATTTCATATGTTCGCGCCTTTGATCCTTGGCACAGACCAATAACTGTTCACCCATGTCCAGCCTTCAATTATTCTTCTACTGAAGCGTTGCAAGGTGATTCAGATCTTGATTTCATTTGGCTACAAACAGGCCATGCAGATGTCAATGTTGTAAAAGCGACATTAGGCGCGCTAAATAAAGCGCAAAAAGATTCGCCACTTCCAGTGATCAATAGCGAAGTTTGTTACGAAGGAATTGCAGGCGGTTCACCAGCAATGTTGCAACGCTATCTATTTTGGACTCACTTGCTCCAAGGAGCAGCAGGACATACATATGGCGCACAAGGAATATGGGCTTTCCATGATGACGAGACAAGTCCCGGAGCAATGTGGGGATGGGTTCCATGGCAAGAAGCGTCCCAACTTCCCGGCGCTATGCAATTAGGTTTAGCTGCGCAATATTTACGATCTATCAATTGGAATGGTTTTGTACCTGCAAATAATTTCATGAAGGTGCATGCAGATCTTGATCACCCTTATCGCCCATGGGCCGGAAAAACTGGCGATAATCTCATTGCATATTTCCCAGCGGTGAGCATGGCACCTGCCGAAATGGGAATTTCATTTGAACTTGCGACAATCGTATTTCAAAACCTAAAAGAGAATTCAAAGTACCGTATGGAAATCATGAATCCTCGAAACGGAAAAATTGTCAGAGAAGAAAAAATAGAAAGTAGTTCCAAAGGGGAATGGCATTTCACAAGCAAGAATATTGCTAGCCCACTTCCAACAATGGAAGATTGGATTATCAATCTGAAGTTGTTGCCGTGAGCGAAAATAGTTCGCTAGATGGCGCCGATATTGATGAATTTGGTATCCCTGGATATCTAGGTAAACCTGCAGGTGAAATAAGGCGAACGATTGAACCTGATGGTTTCAAAGATGCATTTTGGGTTTCACATCCAAGTCGTGCTTCCGATCTACATGTTCTATTTACTACCTCTATCGAGGTGGAAGAAGGAACTTATACATTTGATATTCAATCCAGCGGCAATTTCCAATTATTGATCGATGGCGAAATCAAAGTTCGTGGTCCCGTTCGGTTCTCTTCACATTTACCCGAGTTCTATTCGCAAGATTTTATGCTGCGCAAAGGCACACACTCTGTACAAATATTTGCACATGGTGAATTTCTCAAGACTCGAACCATGGCGCCGCTACCGAATTTTGTTTGGCTGCGCATTCTCAACAATGAGAACTCTTTGCCACTCAAATGGAAAGCGCAAGAAATTCTTGAATTTGCGGCAACAGGGCTAAGAATTAGTGCACTTCTCGGTTGGGTTGAATGGTTGGAGAAGCCAAGAACAGATGAGATCGAGCTAAAAGAGATAGCTCCAGTTGAAGGATTACTAAAACTAACCGGGCCGCTCACTAAATCGAATCTGCAAATCCCAACTCTGCCTGTGATTATTCCAAATGAGATGGCGCGCGGAACTTTTAGAGAAACATTTACAGGTTACAAATATGACGATCTTGCATCGCAATATTTATTAGCCGATCTCAATCCTGACCCAGAAGATGATGTAGATGGCATGTGGGTTCGTTATGACGTAGGAAAGATTCGAATCGGATATTTCAGCTTTGATATAGAAAGTGAAACCGCTGGAGAACTAAAAATTGCATATGCAGAAAGAATGACTCCGCATGGTGAGGTTTCACCAGTTGTACCTCTTTCAGCAGGTGCAACACGAATGATTCAACATTTCAATTTTGCCGCAGGTGTAACGAAGATTGAGCCATTTCAATCAATGGGCGCAAAATTCATTGAGATTCGAGTTAGCGCTCCGGGTGCAATACAAGTGCGCAATCCACAATTTATTGAACGGGATTTTCTTGGCGAACCTCAAGGCTTCCTTTCAACATCAGATCCAATTTTGAATAAAGTATGGCAAGTTGGAATTGAAACACTTCGATCATCGGCTGAAGATGCACTCGTCGATTCGATACGCGAGAGAGCCGAATGGGTAGGCGATGTTGTAACTTCGGCGCTCAATATTTTGACTGCAGGGTGGGGGGATTACACACTAGTAAAACGCGCACTATTGCATGCAGCTGCATCTGCACGCGATGATGGAATTGTTGCAGGATCAGGCCCCGGAGAACTTATTTATTTAGGCACATATGCAGCGATGTGGACTACAGCATGTTTGCAGATTGCAATTGAAGAAGGTGACACTGCGATTCTTTATGAATTTGAAGAATCTGCTCGCGCCAACATTGAAGGCCTTTCGCATTTGATTCGCAATGATGGCTCACATGATTTGCCATGGTCATTTGTTGATTGGGGTTACAGGCCACCTGCTAATCACGCTGATTTAGCGGTGCTATCTCACTACATAAGAGCGCTTTCTTCATGGATTCAATGGTTAGAACTCATTGGCAAGAATGAAGAAAAAAGTAAGTGGCAAGAGAAATACGACCATTTCGCAACTCTTATTACTCACCAACTGGAAACTTTCCCCGCTAAATATCATGCATACACACTTGCAGCTCGTAACGGACTTGTGAAAAACGAAGCAGCAGCACCAATAATTAGAGATTTTATTAGCAGTGGTTTTCCCTACAATCGAAGCGCAAAGAGATTGCGTGATCCGCTCAATGTTGTTGAAGGGATGATTACCCCGTATTTCACTAACTATTCGATGCCCGTCCTCATTGATGCAGGTGATGGCAAAAAGGCAGCAGATTTTTGGCGTACTAATTGGGGATGGATGCTCGAAAAAGGAGCTACTACTTGGTGGGAAGTCTTTGATGATCGATGGAGTCACTGTCATTATTGGAGCGGTGCACCAACTTGGCAATTATCTCGTTACGGACTTGGTTTACATCCGCAATTAGATAAATCTGGTTCTAGTGTTGCACTTCGAGTAAATGATTTTGCCCTTACGCAAATGAAGGGCCGAATCCATTTACCTATTGCCCTATGGGTCGAAGTCGAATGGAAACATATCAGTGATGATGAAATCACTTACACAATTACAAACACTCGCGAATTTGTGCTTTATGTAAAAAATGAAAAAGCGGTACTCGCACCCGGCGAGCACCGCTTCTCATTAAAACGAAAAGCTGGAACCGATTTATTTATTTAGTCTAAATGCCACACTTCTGCCATGCTCATGAGATTGCCATTGCTATCTGCAAGATTAACAATTACATCTTCAAACCACTTAGACCATTTAGCATTGGCTTCAGAGTCAGCCATCTTTGCAAAGATATCTGAAACCTTTCCATCGACTTCAAAATAACCCACAACAGTTAGCCCACGGCGAAAGAGTGAATAATTCTTGAAACCTGCAGCTTTGATATCGGCTACTAATTCTGGCCAGATCTCATCATGGCGTTTCTTGTATTCAGCCTCTTTGCCTTCGTAAATATCGAATGTAAAACACATGCGCTCCATATTGCTTTGTCCTTTCTCAAAATTAGTTCTTGACATCGGCAACTCTTATCTTTACGGTGTGAAGAGTAGAGGCATCCGTGCGATTGGGGTAGGGCTTTGGGAAAAATAAGAGTTGGCGTAATTGGTGCTGGAAGTTGGGCAGTTGCATCCCATCTACCGAATTTGGCTAAGAATAAAGATGTTGAATTTGTAGGAATATCCCGAAAAGGCCCAGAGCTCCTCAATAAAATCAAAGACCAGTACGGCTTTCAGGTCGCCTCAGAGGATTATCACGATATTTTGAATGCCGGAATAGACCTATGTGTCATTGGTAGCCCAACTGCATTTCACCACGAACATGCAAAAGCAGCGCTAGAAGCGGGTGCGCACGTTATGTGCGAAAAGCCGGTAACGATTCACGCAACGCAAGCGTGGGATTTAGTTTCAACTGCTGATCGCATGAAGAAAAATCTTGTAGTTTCTTTTGGCTGGAATTACTTGCCTATGATCCAAAAAGCGAAAGCTCTGATGGATGAGCGCGGAATCGGAAATCTTGAACATATGACTGTTCATATGTCATCGCAGACTCGCGAACTATTGTCGAACACAGGCGCATACCCAGCAGCTGCCCCAGAATCTTTACCAGAACAAAAAACATGGACAGATAAGAACCTTTCAGGTGGCGGTTATGCGCAAGCACAACTGACACATGCACTTGGAATGGCACTGTGGCTAACTGGTGCACGCGTGCAATCTGGTTTTGCAATGATGAGCGCACCAATGAATGCCCCCGTTGAATTACATGATGCTATTACTTACAAATTTGATAACGGTGCAATTGGTGTTGTATCTGGTGGATCTGCACATGTTGAAGCCCATCGCAAAACTCATGCTCTTGAAGTTCGCGCTATCGGAGATAAAGGACAAATCCTTGTCGATATCGAACGTGCAGCAGTGTGGCTCTACAGCGAAGGTAAGAATGAATTCCTAACTCTCAAAGAAGATGAGGGTTACTACAACTGCGATGGCCCAATCGAAGCGATTATTTCTGCAGCGCGCGGTGAAGAATTTATAAACCAATCACCTGGCGAATTAGGTGCCCGCACAGTTGAAGCACTCGAAGTTGCGTACAAGAGTGCCGATAGCGGAAAGCTTGAGAGCCGCTAAGCGAGAAGAAATTCTTTCAGCGCCGAAATCATTGTTCGGTCTGCTTGATTGTTCATAAGCGCTTTGGCGAATTTTTCGGCTTCTAAATAATCTTTACCCGCAAGTCGCATCCATTTTGCTTCGCGCCATATCTTTTCCTGAGGCGCGCCAAAATCATTACCTGGCGCTGTTTCTATGCGAATCGAATCAGCCCCATTAGTCGTTGTCAAAGTCACCTGTGCGCCACTTATAGGAATGTCAATTGCTTTCGCAGAAATCTTCTCTAGAACCTCTTCTTTAGCATCTACGCATTGCGTAACATCTTTTATTTGCCACGCACTTGCTGCACCATCTTTGAAATTCCAATAACTTCCACCAACAGAGCCATTGAGTAGATCAATAGTGATTGGATGTAAGCCAAGTTCAATACTTACAAGATCTCCCGATAGCTTCTGTGCTAATTGTGTAATAGCCAGTACTTGGCTCTGGATAAATCCGCTATAGGGAAATAAGCGCAAACTAGTTGTACTTATTCCATCGTAAGTACGTGAATCTTCACCTGCAATCGAAAAGAGTTCTTTGAGTCCGCGCTCGCCTTCCCAAATATTTGCCGCACTTGGTTGATCACTTGTTGCTGCAAGCTCACCCAAGGATGTTGCTGCTGCTCTATTAAAAATTGCGGCACCTGTGCGGCGATCTGCCATTGCGATGCCACCCATATTTGCAGCAGCATTTTCAAGTGCAGACTTATGCATAGATGAAGAAAGATTTCGATATGCACATGCCGCAGAAGTTGCGGCCAAAGTTCCAGCAGTAGTTGTTACATGCCATTTCTTTCTATGTGCTAACCCAAAGAACTGCGCAGAAGTTGCACTTGTTCGATAACCGGCATATGCACCGAGTGCAAAACATTTACTATTTTCTGGTTGGCGAATCACTGAACCTAAAAGGGCTGCCCAAATTATTGAGCCAGGATGCGTCATTACCGACCAATCAATGTCGTCGGCATCGTGGTAATTCGAATTGATAGCCAAACGAGCACCGATGCCTTCGATATCTGCAGAACTACTTCCTGCTCTTGCACAAAGAAGAAAATCTGTCAGTAAAATTTCTAACCGGCTATTCAATTGCGGGCTTTGCGCAATCGTGCGCAGGTCAGAGAGGCGATCGAATAAATCCATTACTTCTTCTTCGCTTTCAGCCCACCTGCACTGCTTTCACGCACGATATAAGTCGTTTCAACTTTGATTGTTCTTGGGCTACCACCAGAGATCATCTCCAAAAGTGCCGCTGCAGCTTCACGGCCAATCATTGCGGCATCTCGATAAACGGATGAGAACTGTTGCCCATAGACATCAAACATTGGCCATTCATCGATAGCAACAAATGCCAGATCTTTTCCAGGAACTAAATCTAATTTTTTCAACCCGCGCATTGCACCGGCGGTACTTCCGATTCCTCCGCTGAGTAGAGCAGTTGGTCGATCTTTGAGTGTAAATAATCTTTTTGTCTCTGATTCACCAAACTCGGCATCGAACTTACCAAGTGAGACTAAATCTGATGGATAAGGAATTCCTGCTTTCTTGAAAGCGCTCTTGAAACCTTTAAGGCGATCGCGAGTTGTGTACACACGGGTACTGCCAGAAATAAATGCGATGCGCTTATGTCCGCGAGTGATGAGATCGTAAGTAGCATCTTCAACGCCTTGATGGTGATTAGCAAGAATTGCACTTGAGTTCAGCCCGACAACTTCGCGGTCAAGTAAAACAACAGGTGCGTTGAGTTTTTCGAGAGTGCTCTTTAGCTCTGGAATATCTTCGGAAACTAACGATGCAATAAGGCCATCAATTTTGCGCCTACGCAATTGAGCGATATTTGTACTCTCTGTCGCAACATCGCCGTCGGAATTCATAAGCAACATGGAATAGCCAGCTTTGCGCAATTCTTGTTCGCAACATTGGGCAATGACGCCAAAGAAAGGATTAGAGATATCGCGAATAATGAAGCCAATAGTTTTTGTTGCGCCACTGCGAAGTGATTGTGCAAAGAAATCTGGTTCGTAACCTAATTCATCTGCAGCCTTTTGAACTTTGATGCGCATACGTTCAGATACATCGGGGTGACCTGATAGAACTCGAGAGATACTCGATATTGCGACACCAGCGCGCTCTGCAACATCATGGATAGTTATCGGTGCAGATGATTTCTTTCCTTTTTTACGGGGCGCATTCTCTGCAGACTTAGGCATGGGGCTAATGATTCAGTAATATCGCCCTTGACACCACCCCCGATACAGGGCATAAAATAGAAACGTTTCCAGAAACGACAGATTGGTGGTTATTGAGCATGCAAGACCTAACGATTACACGGATTGAAACTGAAGCGATCCGCGTACCTCTTGCTCGTACCTATCGAGGCAGTCACTACAAGATGACCCATCGATCGACAGTTATTACCCGTATTCACACTGCAAGTGGATTAGTCGGAGAAGCATATGCAGGCGATGAAGATGCATCGCTACTGGAAATCGAAAGCATTATTCAAGAAGAATTAGCACCACTACTTATTGGTCAAGATGGTTCAGCAATTGAAAGATTATGGGAGATTGCCCGCCCTGCAACATGGGATATTTTGCGCGACCGTCGCTTAGGTCTAGTTGCATGTGCATCTATCGATGTAACTCTGTGGGACCTCATGGGTAAAGCACTCGGTGTTCCACTATGGAAATTATGGGGCGGCTATCGCTCACGCGTTCCAGTAATCACAATCGGTGGTTATTACGGAAGTAACCTCACAATCAAAGAAGAAGTTGAATATCTACTCAAAGAAGAATTTGCTGGAATGAAATTTAAGATTGGTGGAATGTCACCAGAAGATGATGCAAAGCGTTTCAAAGAGGCGCGCAAAGTTGGTGGAGATAATTTCCGAATTGCAGTTGATGCAAACCAGGGATACACACCTGCGCAAGCTATTGAATTTTCTAAATTGGTTGCCGATGACAACTTGCTCTGGTTTGAAGAGCCATGTATTTGGCAAAATGATAAAAAGGGAATGCGCGATGTTCGCTACGGCGGCAGCGTTGCAGTCTGCGCAGGTCAGAGCGAATTCTCTGCTGCGGGTTGCCGCGATCTCATGGAAGCGGGCTCAATCGATTTCTGTAACTTTGATTCGTCATGGTCTGGCGGTCCAACGGAATGGCGCAAGGTTGCAGCAATGGCAACTGTCTATGACGTAAAGATGGCTCACCACGAAGAGGCGCAAGTTTCTGCTCATCTACTCGCATCAATTCCTCACGGAACTTATGTTGAGTATTTCCACCCCGATCGCGATCCAATCTGGCACAACTTGTTGGCCAATCGCCCCGCACTCAAGGATGGCCACATTCAACTCAACGATAATCCTGGCCTTGGCTGGGAGCTCGACCGCGATTACATCAATAAGTACCGAATCTCTGAGCGCTTCACAGAGGCTAAATAAGCCTGTTTTTTGAACGTGTTCAGCGATAACACTTTCGTTACAAAGGCACTTTTCTATTGACTAATAGGGCGAAATTGGAAACGATTCCTACTCCAATGGCCTACGGGGGAGCCCCCTTCTTCGTGCGTCACGACAGCTAGTTCATGAAAGGTATCGGTCGACTATGAAGGTTGTTTCTAGTTCAAAAGCTCGCCTTGGCGTTATTGCTGCTTTGGCGATCTCAACACTTATTACAATTCAAATCGTTCCAGCATCTGCAGGCGGCGTTGATTTCCGCAAAGCAGTAGCAGGTAGCGGTAAAGGAATCACAATCGGTCTTATTGGTCTTGATGACTCAATCG
>CAIOIJ010000140.1 GCA_903858325.1 uncultured Actinomycetes bacterium | reverse complement strand
GTTATGTCGCAGGTTTTACTGCTCCAGAAGGAAAGACAATGGGCCATGCAGGCGCAATTGTTTCTGGATCTTCGGGAACTGCGCAAGGAAAGCAAGATGCACTTGAAGCAGCTGGCGTCAAAGTCGGAAAAACACCAAGTGAAACAGCGCGACTATTACGCGCTATTTTAGAGCGCTAACGCACAATGTTTCAGCGCGTACTTGCCGTCACGTTAGGTCAAGTAGTGCGCAGTATCGCGTTAGTACTTTTACCAATCTCTTTTCTTACTCTCATCGCGTGGGCAACAGCCGGTAGCGTCAATGGAAATACTGCTGATCCAATGCGTGGAGCGCTCTGGATCTGGTTAGGTGCGCACCACCTTCCTTTCACGCTGTCATTACCTCCAGCAGGAACTCCAGGTTTGCTTTCATATTTACCTTTAGGCGCACTGATTTTCCCAATACTCGCAATTCGAAACGGTTTTGGGCGAAGTATGGAAAAACTCGATGATGATGTTTCTCTAGTTTCATTTGCCCGAATTGCTTATTCGCTTGAGTACACATTGATTACGATGTTATTTGCATATTTGAGTTCAACGGATGCAGTTCGCCCTCAATGGTATTTTGCGCCGCTAATAATTTTGCCTGTCACGATTCTGACAACTTTGAGCGTTGGACGTCGCCTTGTAATTTCGCAAGCGCTTCTTTTTGGTTCACGAGCTATCGCACTTCTCTTAGGTGCAAGTTCCATAATTTTTGGTATCTCAATACTTACGCATATCTCTCTCGTTCAAGATCTGATTCAAGTTCTGCAACCTGGAATTCTCGGTGGTTTTTTACTCTTACTTATAAATATTCTCTACATACCAAATGCAGTTGTCGCCACACTTTCATACTTAGCGGGATCCGGTTTTGCTATTGGGTCAGGAACCCTGGTGGCGCCATGGACTCATCGCCTCTCTGAAATTCCCGCAATTGCGTTATTGGGTGCGGTTCCGGCAGATAAAGCGCTGTGGCACCTTCTCTTTATTGGAGTTGTTATTGCAATTGGTGCACTCATGACTACGTGGACAATTCAATTGAGTACTCGAACTCTGATACAAAGTTACTTTCTATCATGTGCAATTATTACTTTGCTCGCTTTTTTTAGCAGTGGAGCGCTAATTACAAATATCTTAGATTCCGTGGGGGTCTCCCTTTGGAAGTTCCCATTATTCATCGCAGCAGAACTTGGACTTGGAATCGTGCTGACGATATTTGTACCCAGAATCTCAATTGCGAATCCATTGAAACGGTGAAAAGAGTTGTAATCCTGGCTTCAGGAAGCGGGAGTTTGGCACAAGCAATTATTGATGATGCAGAGATAGGCAATCAGATTGTTGCAGTTCTATCTGATAATGCCGATGCATTAGTTCTCGAACGTGCTCGCAAGAGTGATATTCCAACGTATGTGATTGAAATGAAGAAAGATCGCAAAGTCTGGGATGGCGAAATATTTGATTGCATCAAAGATCTCAAACCAAATCTCGTTGTTAGTGCTGGCTTTATGCGCATTTTGTCCCCAGAATTTGTCGAAACTTTTCCGACCATCAATAGCCACCCAGCTCTACTGCCACTTTTTCCCGGTGCCCATGCCGTACGCGACGCATTAGCTGCGAAAGCAACAGAGACGGGTACGACAATTCATTGGGTAGATCGAGGTATTGATACCGGAAAAGTAATTGCGCAAGCGCGAGTTTCAATATTTCCTGGAGATGATGAAGCATCACTTCATGAGAGAATTAAGGAAATTGAACGAGGTCTCATTGTTGCGGCCATAAAGGAAGTATTACCCACACTGGAGTCACGACATGGCTGAACGCAAACCTATACGTAGAGCACTTATAAGCGTCTACGACAAAGACAGATTATTAGAGATAGGTAGAGTTTTAGCTGATGCAGGTGTTGAAATTCTTTCTACAGGTTCTACTGCGAAAAATTTAGCAGATGCAGGTATTTCTGTTACAGAAGTGAGCGCTTACACAGGTTTTCCAGAAATTATGGGTGGGCGAGTAAAGACATTGCATCCTCGTGTTCATTCTGGAATATTGGCCGATCAAAATAATCCCGAACATATGCAAGCAATAAGTGATTTAGATATTGCGCCATTTGATCTAGTAATCATCAACCTTTACCCATTTGCAGCAACTATTGCATCCGGTGCAGATTTTGCCCAATGCATTGAGCAGATTGATATTGGCGGTCCATCTATGTTGCGCGGAGCCGCCAAGAATCATGGTTCTGTGGCAGTTCTTAGCAATATCGACCAATATGACGGCCTTATAAGTGCAATCAAAGCCGGTGGTTTTACTTCACAAGAGCGTCAAGAATTAGCAAGAGATGTTTTTCGCACTACAGCTGAATATGACCTCACTATTGCTAATTGGTTAGGCAAAGAAGAAGAACTACCAGAATGGTTTGGACGAATCTGGCACCGCGAAAACACGCTACGTTACGGTGAGAACCCACATCAAAGTGCCGCGATTTATTCAGGTGGCCCTGCAGGAATTGTCAGCGCAAAGCAACTTCATGGCAAAGAGATGTCTTTCAATAATTACACAGATGCAGATGCTGCATGGCGCGCTGTTTTAGATCATCGTGACCCATCTGTTGCAATAATGAAACATGCAAACCCGTGCGGAATTGCTGTGTGCGCACTTGGCGTGGGCATTGCTTACCAACATGCGCATGAATGCGATCCAGTATCGGCATTTGGTGGAGTAGTAGCAGCTAATCGCATTGTCACTGTAGAAATGGCCACACCACTATCTCAAGTATTTACTGAAGTAATTATTGCTCCGGGCTACGAGCCAGAAGCGCTCGAAATTCTTTCTAAGAAACCTTCGATACGCATTTTGCAATGCGATGTTCCTTCTACTAATCCTCTTGAGATGCGACCAGTTTCTGGGGGAGTCTTACTTCAGAACACAGATCTCATTGACGCACTTGGTGATTCACCAACTGAGTGGAAACAAGTAAGTGGCGAGCCAGTTGATGTACAGACTATGAAAGATCTTGAATTCGCATGGCGCAGCGTTCGAAGCGTAAAGAGCAATGCAATCTTGCTGGCTAAAAATACGGCATCGGTTGGAATTGGAATGGGCCAGGTAAACCGAGTTGATTCAGCAAAATTAGCGGTAGATCGTGCAGGCGAACGAGTAAAGGGAAGCGTTGCAGCAAGTGATGCATTTTTCCCATTTGCTGATGGTTTACAGATTCTCATTGATGCAGGAATATCTGCAGTTGTTCAACCCGGCGGTAGCGTGCGGGATGAAGAAGTAATTGCTGCGGCGCAAAAGGCAGGAATCGCAATGTTTTTCACGGGTACCCGCCACTTCTCACACGCCTAATAGGATACGAACATGAGCGCAGTGATTCTCGATGGCAAGGCTTTAGCATCGCAAATAAAGCAAGATCTTGCGCTGCGCGTTGCAGCTCTCCAAGTAAAAGGAATTACTCCTGGACTCGGGACAATTCTTGTAGGCGATGACCCAGGTTCACACTCCTATGTAGGTGGCAAGCATCGCGATTGCAAAGAAGTCGGAATCAATTCAATTCGCGTAGATCTTCCAGCAAATGCCACCGAAAATGATGTACTTGCAGCAGTAAAAGATCTCAATTCTTCTCAAGAGTGCACTGGTTACATTGTTCAGTTACCACTTCCGAAGGGCATCAATACTCAACGAGTATTAGAAGCAATCGATCCCGATAAAGATGCCGATGGTTTGCACCCAATGAATTTAGGGCGATTAGTTGCAGGTTATGACGCGCCATTGCCATGTACCCCACGAGGCATTGTTGAATTACTTCGTCATTACAAAATCAATCTTGATGGTGCAGAAATTACTGTAATTGGACGTGGCCTTACTGTTGGCCGTCCACTAGGCCTATTACTTACAAGGCGGGCAGAAAATGCAACAGTTACGCTTACACATACTGGTACAAAGGATTTAGCTAAGCACACACGTAATGCAGATATTGTTGTTGCTGCAATTGGGCAAACACATTTTCTAAAAGCCGAAATGATCAAACCTGGTGCAACACTTATCGATGTCGGCATTAGTCGCGGAGATTCTGGACTCAGCGGTGATATTTCTCCAGAGGCATATGCAATTGCAGGTTATGTATCTCCAATGCCAGGTGGTGTTGGACCAATGACTCGTGCAATGTTATTAACAAATGTGGTTGATGCATGCAGCTAATTACCAGCACTTTTCGTATTGGTAGCTACTCACTCATTTGTTTAGGTGTGCTTATGGGCAGTATTGGCTATGTGAGAACTGGGTCACTTCTTATCGCCGTTGGAACTCTCGGCCATGCATTGGCGGCGCGTAATTCACGCCGAATTGAGTTCTACCTCCCCGTGGCGATAGCGGTAGCGCTCTTTGTTCTGGCAATAGCACTCCCGCACGGACGGTAGAGTTATCTTGACGTCAAGAGAGTTGTAAACGACAAAGGAGTACGCCATGGGCGGAAAAGTTACAGTTGTAGGTGCAGGATTTTACGGATCAACAACAGCGCTTCGATTAGCTGAATACAACATCTTTGACACAGTTGTACTCACCGATATTGTCGAAGGCAAGCCAGAAGGTTTGGCGCTCGATATGAATCAATCACGATCTATCGAAGGTTTTGAAACAAAAATTATTGGAGCAACAACTACTCCTGAAGGTGGCGGGTATGAAGCCACAGCTAATTCAGATGTCGTAGTTATTACTGCTGGCCTTCCTCGCAAACCAGGAATGAGTCGCATGGACCTTATCGGTGTCAATGCTGGAATCGTGCGCGGAGTTGCAGAAAATATTGCCAAGCATTCACCTAAAGCAGTCATCATCGTGGTTTCAAATCCACTCGATGAGATGACAGCGCTGACTCAGATTGCATCAAATTTTCCAAAGAATCGCGTTATGGGTCAGGCAGGAATGCTTGATACAGCCCGCTTTACAAATTTTGTTGCGCAAAAATTGGGCGTCAAGGTTGGCTCGGTAAAGACTCTCACCCTTGGTTCACATGGAGACACAATGGTTCCAGTGCCAAGTCGTTGCACAGTTGATGGAAAAGCGCTGAGCGAACTTCTTTCACAGATAGAGATCGACGAACTAGTCGATCGCACACGTAATGGTGGCGCAGAAGTTGTAGCTCTTCTCAAAACTGGCTCTGCATATTACGCACCATCTGCTGCTGCCGCTCGAATGGCTAAAGCAGTTATCGAAGATTCAGGTGCAGTAATGCCTGTGTGTGCATGGGTCGATGGCGAATATGGAATTTCGGGAGTTTATCTTGGCGTAGAAGCAGAGATTGGCCGCGAAGGAATCAAAAAGGTTGTTGAAAGCAAGCTTACAGATTCAGAAGTTAGTGCTTTGAAGGCAGCAGCCGAAGCAGTCCGTGCAAAACAAGCAGATGTTCTAACACTCTAAGGAGCAAGTACGCAGATGAATAAGATCAAAGTAGAAGGCACAGTTGTTGAACTAGATGGCGATGAAATGACGCGCATTATTTGGCGCTTCATCAAAGATTCACTTATCTTGCCTTACCTCGATGTAAATCTTGAGTACTACGACTTAGGTATGGAAAATCGCGATGCAACTGATGACCAAGTAACTATTGATTCTGCACACGCAATTCAAAAGCATGGCGTCGGCGTAAAGTGCGCAACGATTACTCCTGATGAAGCACGCGTAAAAGAATTTGGTCTCAAGAAGATGTGGAAATCACCTAACGGTACTGTCCGCAATATCCTTGGTGGAGTTATCTTCCGTGAGCCAATTATTATCAAGAATGTTCCACGTTTAGTTCCACACTGGACAAAGCCAATCGTTATTGGCCGTCACGCATTTGGCGACCAGTACCGCGCAACTGATTTCCTTGTTCCAAGTGCCGGAAAGCTAACAATGACTTTCGTTCCAGAAGATGGTTCAAAGCCAATGGAATTCAATGTATTTGATTTCCCATCATCTGGAATTGCAATGGGTATGTATAACCTCGATGAATCAATTCGCGACTTTGCGCGCGCATCGATGAATTATGGTCTTATTCGTAAATACCCAGTATTTCTCTCTACAAAGAACACAATTCTCAAGGCATACGATGGTCGCTTCAAAGATATCTTCGAAGAGATTTATAACGCCGAATTCAAGGCAGATTTTGAAAAAGCTGGAATTACATATGAGCACCGCTTGATTGATGACATGGTTGCAACTTCACTTCGTTGGGAAGGCGGCTACGTTTGGGCTTGTAAGAATTACGATGGCGATGTTCAGTCAGATACCGTTGCACAAGGGTACGGATCACTTGGACTTATGACATCAGTACTTATGACTCCAGATGGAAAGATTGTTGAATCAGAAGCTGCACACGGAACAGTGACTCGTCACTACCGTGATCACCAAGCAGGTAAAGCAACGTCAACAAATCCAATCGCTTCAATCTTTGCATGGACACAAGGTCTTGCTCACCGCGCAAAACTTGATAACAATCCTGAACTCGCAAAGTTCTGCTCAACACTTGAGAGAGTCTGTATCGAAACTGTTGAGTCAGGAAAGATGACAAAGGATCTTGCACTTCTCATTTCAAAAGATGCTCCTTGGCAAAACACTCAAGAGTTCTTGGCATCTATTGATGAGAACCTCAAGAAGGCGATGGCGTAGTTACCCCTCAATTTGAGGACTAACACTCGATTTTCTATTGTGCCTCTCTGCTAAGAGGTCTATTTTCCTAATCATGTGGGCACCGATGCCCATGCGATTAGGAGAAAAGAATGACTGATTTCGTTGCCCCAGGATTACCTGGAAGCAAAGTTACATATTTATCACGCTATGACCATTGGATCAATGGCAAGTTTGTTAAACCATCATCAGGTCAATATTTCGAAAATGTCACTCCAATTACTGGAAAAGTTTTTTGCGATGTTGCACGCGGTAATGCTGCCGATATTGAATTAGCACTCGATGCAGCACATGCTGCAGCACCAGCATGGGGTCGCACATCTGCAACTGAACGCGCAATCATTCTCAACAAGATTGCCGATCGTATGGAAGCAAATGTTGAAGCAATTGCCGTTGCTGAAACGTGGGAAAATGGAAAACCAATTCGCGAAGCGCTCTATGTAGATATTCCGCTTGCAATTGATCACTTCCGCTATTTCGCAGCTGCAGTCCGTGCCCAAGAAGGATCAGCTGGCGAACTAGACCATGACACAGTGGCATATCACTTCCATGAACCACTCGGTGTTGTTGGCCAAATCATTCCGTGGAACTTCCCAATTCTCATGGCTGTTTGGAAATTAGCACCAGCACTTGCTGCTGGTAACTGCATAGTTCTCAAGCCTGCAGAACAAACACCAGTGTCTATTCACTACTTGATGAGCATTATTGGAGATTTGTTACCAGATGGTGTTCTCAATATCGTCAATGGTTTTGGTGTCGAAGCAGGTAAGCCACTTGCATCATCACCACGTATTGCAAAAATTGCATTTACAGGTGAGACCAGTACTGGCCGCTTGATTATGCAATATGCGTCAGAGAACATTATTCCTGTCACTCTCGAACTCGGTGGCAAGAGCCCTAACATCTTCTTTGCCGATGTTGCGGCAGAAAATGATGCGTTCTATGACAAAGCACTCGAAGGCTTCACAATGTTTGCCGTCAATCAAGGTGAAGTATGTACTTGTCCTTCTCGTGGTCTCATTGACACAAAGATCTATGACAAGTTCTTGGGCGATGTCACAGCGCGTACTCAAGCTATAAAGCAAGGTCACCCACTCGACCTATCGACGATGATCGGTGCCCAAGCTAGTAATGACCAACTAGAAAAGATTCTTTCCTATTTTGATATTGGAAAGAAAGAAGGAGCAAAAGTAATTACAGGTGGAACTCGTGCTGATCTCGGCGGCGAGCTATCTGGTGGCTATTACGTAACTCCAACAATCTTTGAAGGTAAGAACTCAATGAGAATCTTCCAAGAAGAAATCTTTGGTCCAGTTGTATCCGTGACAAAATTCGATGGATATGACGATGCTATGCAGATAGCAAATGACACCTTGTACGGACTTGGTGCCGGCGTATGGACTCGCGATATGAATACTGCTTATCGCGCTGGTCGTGAAATAAAGGCAGGACGTGTGTGGACAAATTGTT
>CAIOIJ010000139.1 GCA_903858325.1 uncultured Actinomycetes bacterium | reverse complement strand
GAGTGCACCAGTGAGTGCATCGCCTTCAATTCGAGTACAGAATGTAAGAACGCAGAGCGAAACAACTCAGACTGAGGTAGCACCTGTTGCAACTAAAGCAGTTGTTACACCAAAAGCTCCTGGGCTAACAATGCCTACAGGGGGCGGCGGCGATGATGATGAAGGTGATGATGAAGGTGATGATGAAGGTGATCACGACAGACATGGACCGCGTGTACATGGTGGAGAACACGAAGGTGGAGAAGACGACTAAGGCCTAAGCATTAGAGTTGGGCGATGTTGAGACGAATCCTTCTTCTTGTTGCCATCTCTCTTGTTGGAGTTAGTCACAGCAGTGCAGACGAATTATCAAGTAGTGCAACTCGCTTAGTTCTAGCAAAGACTATTTACGGCGATATCTCACCTAAATCGGTTAGATCTTCAGGCACCGGCTTAGTGAGTGCTCACAACATGATGTATCGACATTCTGTCACTCTTTATAATTCCCAAACAATGGAATTGATTGCAACAATTCCTGATTCCATTTCTTTATCTAAATTTGGATATTCGCAATATTCTGGAAATTACCGCGGTGCACCTGTTGAAGGTGCTTACTCCCCCGACGGAAAGTATTTGTACTTCACTAACTATGCGATGTATGGAAAAGGTTTCAATAAGGAAGGTCACGACACCTGCAGCCCTGCAAGTGGTTATGACAAGAGTTTTCTTTCACGCGTTGATCTAGAAACAAATAAGATCGATGCCATTTATCCAGTGGGCTCTGTACCTAAAGTTGTTCAAGTAACTCCCGATAATAAATATATTTTGGTGAGTAACTGGTGTTCATACACTCTCAATGTGATTTCAGTTGATACTCAAAAGACAGTAAAAACAATCAAAATTGGTCGATATCCGCGAGGCATAGCAGTGAGCAGCGATAGTGCCTATGCCTATGTGGCCGAAATGGGCGGCAATCGAATTCACCGAATAAATCTCGCTAATTTTGAAGTCTCGTATATTCCTATTGGTTCTAATCCTCGTGCAGTTGTCTTATCGCCCGATAACAAAACGCTTTATGTAACTATGAATATTGCAGGAAAAGTTCAGGCGTGGGATCTAGTAGCCAAGAAGAGTCTTGGTTTGGTAAACACTGGAAAAGCCGCACGTAGCCTTGCAATCAGTGCCGATGGAAGTGCGCTCTTTGTTGTTAATTTCAATAGCGATACAGTTTCAAAAGTTAGAACATCAGATCTCAAAGTCTTGCAAACTATTAAAGTATGTAATGAGCCAATTGGTGTTACCTACGATTCACCAACTTCGCGCACCTGGGTTGCTTGCTACGGTGGTTCAATAAAAATATTTGATAATAACTAAGCTGTAGCTGTCGCACTTTCCACAATTGGTGCAGCAATTCTTCCTAGAATGCGATCCATCAATGCACGCGCCCTAGTCGTTGCGCGGCTACTTCTTCCAATTTTATCCGCCACTGTTACAAAAATGTATTCACGATCTCCAGATTCTATGTAACCTGCCAAACTCACTGTTCCATTGAGTGTCCCAGTTTTTGCATGAACTAAACCAACTGCGCTTGGTGCAGTAGTTAGGAAGCGACTACGTAACGTTCCAGAGACGCCACCAACTGGTAGAGATGTGTACAGGAGTTCGTACTGTGGATCTTTACGCAATTTGAATAATAATTCTGCCATCGCCCTTGCAGATACACGATTTTCTCGAGAAAGCCCGCTTCCATCAGCAACAACCATACGAGATGGGTCAATCCCTAAATCTAAAAGAACTTGGGCGAATGTGATTGCTACGCCCTCTTCACTAAAAGCATTTCCTGCTCGCTTAGCTGCAAGGTGAGCTAGACGATCAGCTAGAACGTTATCGCTCCATAACATCGTGTACTGAAGGATTTCAGAGACCGGCGGTGAGTTAGAAGCAACGATTTCGGTTGCTGCATCTTGAAATGCAACGGAACTTGATACTCGTTTGAATTTTGGCGTATATCCACGCTTCTTGAAAAATACCTTGAAGTTAGCAACGTCGCGAGAATTCAATTCTGAATACTCAATTGTCAGACCTCGCGCAGAGCCCTTATTGGCTTTCTTGGCAGCTGATAATGAATTGAATGCCAGACGTGGAAGTGATGTTCGATGCATTTTTATCGCTTCATAATGCACATAACTTATCCATGGATCATAAGAGCCTTGTATTACTAATGTTTTTGGTTTTACGCCAAGTGAGACGGTCGTTGGAAAAACTTCGCTCGGATCTATATATCGAAGAGTCGCCGCTGCAGAAAATATTTTCATAGTTGATGCCGGCTTACGAAGTGAATTAGCATTCTTTTCATAGACAACTTCACCCGTTGTTGCATCGAGCAAAATCATTGAAGGGTTAGCCAATATCGGAGACAAAAGCATCTCACCAAAAATAGTTGGAATTGTTGATGGCGAGAGAATGGCTTGCGCAGGCAAAGTTGAAAAGGAAAAAAATAGCGCACTAAGAAGCGTAACCTTTCGAACTAAGTTCTTTATCAAGAACTTAGTTCCAGGCAGATGCAATACCAATATTGATGACGGTAAGGACAATCATTGTTAGCCAAATATTTCGCGGCAACACTGGCTTCTTTACATTCTTATAACCGAGTAACAAGATGATTATTAGAATTACTAATTTGATTGAAAACTTTGTGTTATCTAATGCTGGGTACTTTGTAGCGTCAGAGACTGTAAGTGAATGTCTCAATCCAATCATGATCAATCCAGCCAAGAGCGCGGTCAATCCGCTATGAAGAACACCTGGGTTGAGTTTTCTAGGATTCTTGTTCCATTGGAGAAGGAGCAAAGCAAGAATGCCAATGACCGAAAGAATGTGTATGACGAGAAGGATTGAATTGAGAATTTCCATGGATGCAGTTTAGAGTGCCTATATGGATTCTCCTACTACTCCAGCAACTATTGGACCGGGTGAATTTTTCCCTGTCGTGGGAGTGGGTCCACATCCGCAGCCACATCCAACGGATGCGCATTTTGATCCTGAGTTATTACTCAATGGCGACCGCCGCAACGTCCTCGACAAGTATCGCTACTGGAGCGTTGAAGCAATTGTCGCTGATTTAGATACTAAACGCCATAAATTGCAGATTGCAATTGAAAATTGGCAGCACGATTTGAATATTGGTTCAGTAGTTCGTACTGCAAATGCATTCAATGTTGCCGCTGTTCACATTGTTGGAAAACGCGACTGGAATAAGCGCGGCGCGATGGTCACTGATAGATATTTGAAAATTGTGCATCATCCAACTGTTGAAGATTTTGGCAAATGGTGCAAAGAAAATAATCTTCCAATTATTGGTATCGACAATATGCCTGGCTCGACTCAATTAGAAAGTGCTCAGTTACCAGAAAGTTGTGTGCTCCTCTTTGGTCAAGAAGGTGCGGGAATGAGTGAAGAAGCACTTGCAATCTGTGATGTTCTCTATGAAATCAATCAATACGGTTCTACCAGATCTATGAATGCATCAGCAGCTGGCGCAATTGCCATGTACCACTGGGCACTGCAACACTTGCCTCGATGAGAAATCGCTGGCTTACTCCAAATCTAATTGTTCTCACACTCGTTTCCCTTGCACAAGATGCGGCGAGTGAACTTTTGTATCCATTGCTACCTATTCTCCTAACAGGTGTTATCGGAGCAGCCCCTCTTGCACTTGGCTTAATTGAAGGGTGCGCCGAAGCTGCTGCTGGTTTTACAAAACTCATTGCTGGTAAGCGCAGCGACGTGATTGGTCGCAAACCATTTGTTGTGGCCGGTTATAGCGTTGCAGGTGTTGGTAAAGCACTTGTTGTCATTGCAACTGGATGGCCACTTGTTTTTCTTGGCCGCGTTACTGATCGCATTGGTAAAGGTTTACGCGGCACACCTCGCGATGCACTCATTCATGATTCAGTTGATAAAGAGCACCTTGGTAAAGCTTTCGGCTTCCATCGCACGGGCGACAATATTGGCGCAGTAATCGGTCCAGGCTTAGCTCTCATCGGCCTATCAATGCTCAATGGTGATGTCCGCGCTGTTGCAAAATGGGCGCTCATCCCCGCAATAATTTCTGGATTACTCACACTCTTAGTAAAAGATAATTTTGTAAAATCTGAAAAAGCAGAAAAGAAAGTAAAGGTTGTTTCGCCGCCCCTTCCCGCAAAACTTAAAAAATCAATTGCTATTCTTGTTTTGATTCAACTTACAAATATTCCTGATGCACTTCTACTTCTTCGACTTCATGACATTGGATTTAGCACTCGTGGAGTAGTTCTTTCTTATATGTTATTTAGTGCAGTCACAGTTGTTGCTGCATTTCCCGGCGGTTGGCTTGCAGACCGTTTATCACCACGACTTGTCTACGCAATCGGGCTCGTTGCATTTGCACTTGCCTACGCAACTTTAGGAATGTCGCAAAATCATTCAATAGCTATTATTGCAATTGCGCTATATGGACTCTTTCCTGCACTCACTGATGGTGTTGGAAAAGCGTGGATCGCGGGTCTCAGTGAAAAAGAACATCGCGGCCATGCTCAAGGTGTTTACCAAGCATCCATGAACTTTGCGGTGCTTGGTGCAGGTATATGGGCGGGCTTACTGTGGAGTCGCAATGGAATTGAAATTCCATTAGTTATTGCTGCAATCGGCGCCTTATTGGGGTCAGTCTTCTTTTTCTTCTTCCATCGCTTCAGTGACTGATTTTAAACGTCGCTCAATCTCAACTGCTTCAGCTTCGCGGCCTTGAAGGCGCATTACTTTCGCCATCCGGGACTCAATATCTACGAGAAATTCAAAGTCTTTTGGTTCATCTTCTGTAGCAACCATAAGAACTTGATCCAACGTATTGAGACCTTCTTCATATTGTTCGAGAAGAATTTGGGCTTTTCCATATTCAAAGAGGGCAAAGGTTTCACGGCGGTGATCGTGCGCAGTTTCAAAGACATCTACCGCTTTACGTGAACGCTCTAACGCTTTCTCGCCTTCGCCAAGTTCAATCAAACAAGAGGCAATTTTTTGGTCGCAACGTGCAACGTGAATTACTTCCTTATTCTTCTTGAAAAGCCTGCGTGCTTCAAAGAAGGATTCAACTGCTTCGTCGTATTTTTTCAATTCGCGTTGTGCGCAACCAATGAGGTGTAAATCGTTAGCGGCACCAATTTCGTTACCATCAACTAGATGCTCTTGAGCGCATTCATTCATAGTTGAAATAACTTCATCATATTTCTTTGATGTGTACCACCACTCACCTAATGTGCAAGCAAGTTCAAGTGCAATAGGTGATTTATTCTCGCGCAAAATTTTTACTGCTTTACTCATTGCAGTTGCCGCTTCATCCATGCGCTCTAATTGATTGAGGTTGTAACCAATTGCTGAATAAGCTTG
>CAIOIJ010000138.1 GCA_903858325.1 uncultured Actinomycetes bacterium | reverse complement strand
GTGCCAAATTGCTTTGCAAAACTCTATTTTCAAGTAATAAGTCAGCGCGCTTATTCAAGAATTCACGATTCTCCTCAAAAGATACTAGGGATGCGGTTGCAAGAGCGTTTATTGGTAGCCATGAAATTCCAATTACAAAACCAGTGATGGGGCGAACCCAGGTAGGCATCGTGTCTACGATAGAAAAATGTGGGAGCAATAGCGAGACAGTTACCCCTTGCAAGAAACCACCTATTCCGCCAACCATTGCCAACAGATGGAACGAAAAATGGGGAGAGCCAATCTTTATCCAGATATATCTCATTACATAATAGAAAGTTATTAGGACTACATAACCTAAAAGCTTCGCCTGTATCCAACCCGCATAATTGGTTCTAACTCTCTCAAAATCGATAAGAATTGCTAGTGGAAATGAGAGTGCGGCGAAAATCGGTAGGTATCTCAGATCTAGCTCGTGAGGACCTTCAACAGCTGACCTAAATAATTGAAACTGTGATTCTTGGTTTTCGCTCACTCAAACTCCAAGTTTGTAAAACTTCTTTGCAATGAGAACTCTTTGATTGCTGCTTTCATCATTTGCAATATTCAATTTTTTTGCGAGTCGAGAAATTGCGTTCTCCACTGATTTCACCGTTGTAAATCGAGCATCTGCAATGGCAGCATTTGATAAGCCTTGAGAAATCATGCGCATCAGTTCGATTTGAAGATCGGTAAATGGCTCAGATGTAATTTCTAACGGAACAAGTTTGCGACTAGTCGTGCTATCGATATTTGCCAGCTCAAATGCTTTACGCACATGCTCTACAAGATTTGAAATATCTGAAAGTTCGGCCTTATTTATATACGCAGAAGTCAGGGGAGCGTGTGGAAGATTTGGTTTTAGCACCCGCACATCCGTAAGCGAGGTAACAAAGAGAATTCCAATATGCAGACTATTTTTCCGTAGCGCGGCGGCAATATCTAAACCAGTTGGTCCATCGCCTAAATTGATATCGAGTAATGCAACCTGTGGCTTATGTTCACGAAATATTCTCATTGCATCAGAACCATTAGTTGCAGTTCCAACTACACGAAAACCTGCAGACGAAAGGGATTTAGAAAGCAATAATTTCGAAAGTGGCTCATCTTCAACAACCATCACACTAATTGGTAATTCGGTCTTCGCAAATTGTTGAGTCATTGAATCTCCACGATTTCCGTACGTAAGGATGGATATAGGGTAAGTACGAGCTCACAATGTGTAAAGAAAAATGTATGGGGATATCCCCTGACTTTCAACTATTTCTTCTGCGGGATAACCCTCAAAATCACCCTTATCTTTCTTGACATTAAACAATTTTTCTAAGTTGCAAACTCTAAAGATTAGGCAACCCCTCAAATTTCGTTTATGTCGCGATTTTCTTTTGCTCACGAAAACATCTCCTTTATCTTTCGCATTATTGACAATCAACTTCGTGAGTTCGGAAAGGGTAGAAGAAATGGCACAAATAAAGGCTTTCAATAGAAATACAAAGAAAATGCAATTCAATTTGGCGTTCGTTGTTATTACAGTTTTTATCGCTATCGTCCCAGCCCTTGCTTCAGCATATTTTGGCTTCAATATTCATACTGCGATGTCTGGCAGTATGGAGCCAAAGATCAAGCCGGGCGATGAAATGATCTCTGATGTCATTGCGGTGAAGAATATAAATGTTGGCGACATAGTACTTTTGTTGAATCCTGACAATATGGAAATGGTTTCCCACAGAGTCGTAGCTAAGACAAGCAAAGATGGCGTTCACTGGGATCTGACCACAAAGGGAGATGCAAACTCCGGTAATGACCCAGTACAAACTATGCATGGTTTTGCACCTATCCGCCGCGTAACTTTCGTTATACCTAAAGTTGGTTATGTATTAGATGCGCTTTCTTCAACTGCAGCAAAAAGCTTGGGCGCATTGGGGCTCATTGCATTCACGGTTCTCTCTTTCATGAATTATCGACGCCGCTTAGCTAAAGGGCCGTTATTCGTGACGTCACCAAATGATGATGCAGCTATCGAGGCCAAAGTAAAGGCTCTGCTGGATCAACATATTCAAAAGATTTCAAGTACTACTTCGTGGGATAAGGATGAAGTTCGAAATGAAGAAGGTTCTCGTGTTTCGTAATATTGCTACTCATGCGGCGCCACGATTCTTGGGTAGTTTCGCAATCAAGACTTATATTTTGTTGCTTGCAGGCACCATCGGAATGGCCGCAGTATCTGAGGGCGCATCAGCAACTTTAGATGCAATCTCTTTCAACGCAGCGGCTCAGACAATAACCGCAGGAACTTTGATTTTGGATGCACCGCTTTATCCGGGCTCAAATGGTTCTGGAACTGGTGCAGGTTTTACTACGCCAGTAACTGGAATGCTTCCTGGAGATACGATCCACCGATTTGTAAATTATGTAAACAGTGGAACTTCATCTGCACAACTCCTCACAATGTGGGTTAGCGCAGACTTGTCAACAGTTCTTACGAGCAATGCAGTTGTGGGACTAAAAGTTAGCGTCACTCGTTGTTCAAATCCTTGGACGTGGGAGTCAGCAACTGCAACTGCAGTCTGTTCAAGTTCTGGTACTACAGCTTCACTTGTTTCATCAACATCGCTATCAACAATGTTGACTGAATCAAATGCTAAGTCACTCAATGCAAGCGCAGTGTTGGCAGCCAATGGCGGAATTGCCTATCTCAAATTCGATATTCAACTGCCAGATGGTGCAGATGAACGTCGAGCAAATGCAGGTGCACCAACAAAAATAAATGGAGATCCCTTGGATGCGGCAACGATTCAAGGAGTAAGTGCAGCAATCACATGGACAATCCGTGCGGGTGAAGCTGTGGCAACTTCAGACACAAATGCCTAAAAACCAAACTAATCAATCAAAGAAAAATAGAAAAGGAGTTCGTGTAATGTTGTTTGGAAATGAATTCTCAGGTCTCAAGAATCTCGGTTCGGGACTCGTAGTAAAGACATCTGTCTTAGTTGTTGCTCTCCTTGTGGGCGCATCAGCAATTTCTTCAGGTGCATCAGCATCCCTCGATGCCATTGCATTCAATTCCAATGCTCAATCAATTTCAAGCGGAACTCTCAAGTTAGAAGCTTCAGAGAGTGGTACCGGATTTACTGCAGCAATTTCCAACTTAGCACCTGGTGACACAAGTACTCGATTCGTCAATTACACCAACTCAGGAACATTGGCAGGTCGCGCACTTACAATTCAAGCCGTTGATTCAACAACATCACCTACTTTGCTAACAACAAGTGCTACGAAGGGTCTCTTCGTTACAGTCACTCGTTGCGGTGGCGGTTCTTGGAATAGCTCTACGGGTGCCTGCTCAGGTACGCCTTCCGTACTTCTAGTAGCAACTCCTATCACTACTGTTATTTCAACTGCGCAATCTCTAGTTGCTGGGGCGCTGACTTCTGGCGAAGTTGTTGCACTCAAGTTTGAAATAGTTCTTCCCGATCAAAGCGAAACAACAACCAATGGAGTTTTGCCGGCTAGCTCGATACAAAACTTGTCAGCACTGCTTCAGTTCCGTCTCCGCGAAGTTCAGCGCGCGGCAGTCGTCACTAACGCATAACGGAAATCCCCTGATTCCGTGAAGCGACGATCGGTCTGTCTGGCTCTCTCACTTGCTCTGCTAGTGATTGATGCCGGTCAGGCCGATCTTGCTTCGGCTTCACAATCGGCAAGTGCGATCAATGACGCTCCAATCTCTGTAAGTACCGCTAAATGGTCAGTCATAGCAGGTGCATATGAGACATCTACTTCTACATCCTCATACGTCGTCTCGGCCTTTAGCGCAGTCACAGGTTGTCAAACCAATAAGCAAACGTTGGGAAGCACGCCAACTGGATCTTCAACTATAAAATTTACAGTTGCATCAGGTGTTACTGGCCTAACAATTGGCATGACTGTCTCTGGAAATTCTAGAATTGTTACTGGTACGACCATCACTGCAATTGACGTTGCAACACAGACTATTACCCTCTCAGCACCTACCAGCGGTGGATCAATTAGTAATTCTTCTACGATTCAATTCGCGGGTTGCTTCCATAAATTCTTTTCCATCAACAATATTGGCAATATTGATGTTGCAACTATTGGAATTTCGCAAACCGTGACGACATCAGGTAATAATCAAATAACTCTGCAATCCTGTTCAGGGACATGGACAACAACAACTGGTGCGTGCAGTGGAACTGTAACTCAGCTAATTCTCACTAACTCAGGGACTGGTTCCGTCTCACAGGCACCACTGTCCTTACTTGGTCAAAATGCAGGAGTGACAGATACAGCCAGAATTCGTGCACTCTGCACGACAAATTCAGGAAGTCCTACTTCTACCGTTTCAATTTCAATAAATAATGCACTCAATCTTAGAAGTGACATGAATACGATGTCCTGAGGGCACTTTCGCTTTCTCAAAGGTATGCTCATTGCATGCATAAAAGATTTCTCCTTGCCATTGCAGGTGTATCAATTGCAGTGGCATCTTTTATTCCCGTAGCGAGCGCTGCGCCACTGTATGTATTCCCGGTTGCGGGCTGCGCAGTCAAGTATGCGCATTCTCATCACGATTACCCTGCAACGGATATTTTGGCTAAGGCCGGCTGTAAATATGTTGCGCCAATTGATGGTGTTATTTACGAAGTAGCTACGAAAGATATATGGAGTAGCAAGACAAATCTTGGCGAAGATCGCGGGGGATTATCGGTATCAATCATTGGTTCAGATGGTGTGCGTTATTACGGTTCGCATTTCAAGAAAATCGCACCGGGCATAGAACCAGGAGTCAATGTAGTAGCGGGACAATTGATTGCATATATTGGTGCAACTGGAAGTGCTCGCGGAACTGCAACGCATGTTCACTTTGGAATTTCTTGGCCAACAACACCTGAAGATAATGCGTGGTGGGTACGTCGTGGGGTTTTATATCCGTGGAAATATTTAGATGCATGGAAAGCCGGTAAAGATCTCTCACCAGCAAATGCACTTGATGCTCTGCAATTAAAAGTCGGCGAGATTCCACCTAAACCAAAAAAATAGACCCCACCGGTTTCCCGATGAGGCCTATCTTAAAGTGATTTGCTAATTAGGCAGGGTTTACTGCATCAGCCTGAGGACCCTTTGGACCCTGTACGACCTCAAATGAAACTGCCTGACCCTCTTCAAGGGACTTGTAACCGTTTCCTTGGATTGCTGAGTAGTGAACGAATACATCTTGTCCGCCACCATCAACTGCAATG
>CAIOIJ010000137.1 GCA_903858325.1 uncultured Actinomycetes bacterium | reverse complement strand
GAGGACGGAGTTGACCAACAAGTTCGAATCTTCCAAAGCGCGAGTGAGCAAAGCACCTAGGAAGAATCCCGCAAAGAAAACTCGTTTTGAACTCAACATTAATAAAGGTTAGTACCGCTTGCTTCGCGCGCCCCATGCATGTCTTGAAATGGTGGGGCGGGTCGGGCTCGAACCGATGACGACCGGATTATGAGTTCGGCAGCGACGACTGGGAGTAGCACGGTTGAGCGTAGTTGACGCAGTCACAACTAACAACTTATGTTCCGACGCCCTTCCATGACGGCCTCTGTTGGGGGAGCAAGTGCATGAAATGTGCACCAACCACGGTATTTCTAATCTTGAATTAACTTTGCCTTCAGCTCTTTGAACTCTGAGTCGTCTATCAGCCCTTTTTGATGGAGGTCAGCGAGTTTCCCGATTTCATCAGCGATAGATGAATTGCTTTTTGGTTCGACTGTCTGACTGGCGGGTGACTTACTTTTTGCATCAATTCGTTTAGAGCATCAAAATACTTTCTTGCATTCTTGTATGCGGTCTTATCCATTTCTATGGAGTTTGGCTGGAAACGCTCATTCTTGGTGATGTCAGCCAATACACCAATACCTGAATCGATATCACTCTTTCCAGCAAATGACGACGTCAAGATACTCACACGGCCTTGCATAAGGCCACCGTTGTATTCAATAGTGGTGATGTCTGAGTAATAGAATGATGTTATCCGTTGCCCCCCTACGAATGCTCCAGTAATAATCCCTCTTTTGATTATCAGGCAACTTGTGGGAAGTGCGACTATTGCTTCATCTCCACGAGATCCAGCCAGAATTATAAAAAGAGGCTTAGTATCTTTTGAAACATGTTCGGCAATAGCCTTTTTTAAACCTTTAGGAACTTTTTCCCACGGCACGTTTGCGTCGATAGGTTCCAGTTCCGCCAGTGAGAGAGACTTCTCCGACCCATCCTTTTCAATTTTAAGTGGCTTAGTAAAGAACGGCAAATCTTGAGAAGTTTCTACAGCGCCTAGTGCAGAGGCAAAAATTTCCTCAAACTGTTGCTTGTCTTTCTCGGACACGTTAGAGACTCGAAGTTCCAAGGAGTCATTAATTATTGTCAGATCGGGATTATTTTTATACCAAGAATCATTTTTATCTTTTTTGCTCACGACGGAAAGAGCAGATATCTGTGTTAGGGGAATTGAGAGGTTTAATCTTTTATAGACAAGGTCGAACCCAAGTAGTCGCATATTGGTAATTAAGACGGTATTGAGGGTCCTAAACACCCCCAGCACGAGTTCTTCTGGAAGAAGTAAATTGCTAAGTGACTCCAGAACTTTGTCAGGATTGAAAAGCGGACCTCTACTACTTGTGTACGCAGCAACCCCCTATATCTTTCTTGTGGAGCGGGTCGGGCTCGAACCGACGACGACGAAATTATGAGTTTCGGGCTCTAACCAACTGAGCTACCGCTCCTTGCGATGGCCAGTCTACAAGAACCAACCCCATCACCACATCATCTCTCGAAAGTAAGAGACTGGATAGAACTAATGTATGAATAGCACCTTAAATGGGGCGTTACTCAGAAAATAGGGCACGTAATGGCGATAAGGCACTTGTTGCTGGTGAACTAAATAGGTTTCAATATGCCATGGGAATTTTTGACAAGAATCACATTGAGGCGATGGAGTCTAAATTTGAAGCAAGACGATAACTGAATATTTATGGTTTTCAAAGACGCGGAAGAATTTATCTAGGCGGACATCAACTGATGAGGGCTGGATCATCGCCTCTTCAAATGGCTCAACTGCGACGCGGCCGGCGTTAATTTCGGAACGGATATCGCGATCACTGAGTAGCACGGCGCGAGCCTATACGAGTTGGGTACTATTTCAACGGATCGTTGGCCCAGAGCCAGATATTTCGATCCTCTGGTTGACCTTCCATTAACTCAAGAGCGAATGGGCCTCCGTTTTGGCGCTGCCAATCATTGGCTGCCAGTAGCCGAGAAAGTCCAGCCAGTGCAACTGGGTCTGCTAATTCATCCGCGGTCCCGTTAAAAGTAAGTGGACCCGCATGATCAAAGATCACGGTACCGATAGCAATTTTGCCATTGTTAGATTTAACAATTTCAATTACTCGCGATTGTTGTGGCCAATCGATATGTGAAGCTGTGCGAATCTCCCAGAAACCATGTGACCCGTCGCTGTTCTTTCGTTGTGAAATTTTATGATCGTGGACATGTCCTGCAAACCACAAGATTACATTCGGGTGTTGCTCAAGTAAGCGTGTCACTTCTTCCTCTAGCGCCGGCGCACTTTCTTCATCTGGCACATAACTATTAAAGAGATTTTCCAAAGGGTGATGAGAAGTTAAAACAACGTACTTATTTTTTGATTCGTTAAGAATGTGGGAGAGCCAATCAAATTGCTCGCGGTGAATACATCCTTGCCATCCGCCAAAGCGATTAACCGTATCTAGTGCAATGAGTCGAAGATCGCTACCAATATTTCGATACCAATACGATGTTTCTGCTTGTTCGGCATCTAGCCCGTGATCGTGTCCGCAGTTTGTATGAACATTGACCCAATCCTGCATCTTTAATAATGCGCGGCGAGGATCTGCAGTTACCTCGACTGTCTCCATGTGATCCAACCCTGGATAGACCGCAGGACCAACTTCACCAAAACCGGTGAAGAGATCTGCTAAATCTGCCATATTTTTAAGGGCAGCTAATTTTGCTGGACCTTGTGCAAGTACATCTAATTCAGGTGTAGTCGCGGCAGTTCCTTGCAATAGCGCATCGTGATTTCCGTGAACGGCAAGCCATTTATGAGTAAGACCCCGTGCGTTGAATTCACGCTCTGAAGCTTTGAGTGCACCTTTGAAATGTGGAAAGTTATGTAATACATGTGGGCGATCCGCCGGCATTCCTGTAGGAGGACCATCCGGATGGTAGTAATGCTCATCATATAGATCGGCATTTGACGAGTGAGAGCCTTCAGATCGCTCTGGGTCGCCACTTTTAGGGATGACAGCACCACCGTCTAGAATTTGCTTGTACCAATCAAGTTCATTGCTCTGCGCGTTATCTGTGACATCTCCTGTGATCACAACCGCGTCAATTGGTGCACCTGTGAGTAGTCCAGATTTGATCTCGTTTGCTGCTACCACCATCGCTTCAAGTACCTGGACCGTCAGAAACTCTTGTGCTCGATATGTACCGATGTATGGAACTAGTTGTGAGATGGGATTATCGGGATCTGCAATGCGATCCAAGAACTCGAGTCTTGCGGGTGAGGCAGCATCACAGATGTGAATATCACTCAAATGTATGAATGCTGCTACTACTTGAATATTAAGAGGCTCATCACCAATTACCGGTTCACCTTTATCAAGTAATAATTCTTTCCAGTTTGATTCTGGTGAGGCTTTAGAGCGAATAATTCGGTTTTTTGATGTACTAGACATTAGCGACGAGCACCTCAGAACTTAGAACGCGGAGTTGAACCGATGAGCCTGGGTGTAGGTCTCCAGTTGATGCACTTGTCATGAGTGATTGGACAATTGTTCCGTCCCCTATCTGGCAGATGATATTTGAAGATGCGCCCATAAATGAACGAGTCAAAACTTTTGCGTTTGGTTGCGCAGAATTCGCGATGACAGAAATCGATTCTGGGCGAATG
>CAIOIJ010000136.1 GCA_903858325.1 uncultured Actinomycetes bacterium | reverse complement strand
GCTCATGCCGGCAGTATTGCGCGATGCGCTAATAACTGAACCGAGCGACATGTAAACCTCACAACAATTGGGAAAGGGTGAGTGCTAAGTGTAGAACGGTCGTGGGGTTAGCAATAGCCCTTGCGCTTAGACAGGAGTGATATCACCCCTAAAGATGACCATAAGAGAGTGGCTGCCCCTGAAGTATTCACGCATTAGTCACTCAGTGTTGCAAGAACTGAATCTAATTCGTCGGGTTTGACCATCACCGTGCGCGCTTTGGAACCTTCTGATGGTCCAACAATTCCACGAGATTCCATAAGATCCATAAGTCTTCCTGCTTTAGCAAAACCAACGCGTAGTTTTCGTTGCAACATAGAAGTAGAACCAAATTGAGTTCCAACTACAAGTTCAACGGCTTGGAGCAATAAATCTAAATCATCGCCAATTTCTTTATCAACCATTTTATTATTCTTAGGCGCAACAGTTACATCGTCGCGATACCTAGGAGAAAGTTGTTTCTTCACATGCGATGTCACAGCTTCAATTTCACGCTCTGATACATATGCGCCTTGAATACGAATCGCGCGGCTCGCTCCCATAGGGATAAAGAGACCATCGCCTTGGCCAACAAGTTTTTCAGCACCTGGGCTATCTAAAATTACTCGACTGTCTGCAAGAGAACTCGTTGCAAATGAAAGTCGTGAAGGAACGTTTGCCTTGATAAGCCCGGTAACAACGTCCACCGAAGGTCGTTGTGTTGCAAGAACTAAGTGAATACCGGCAGAGCGCGCTAACTGTGTAATACGAACAACTGATTCTTCAACCTCTTTTGCTGCAACCATCATCAAATCTGCGAGCTCATCAATAATGACTAAGAGATATGGATATGGCTCAACTGTGCGGTCGCTACCTGGTGGAACAATAACTTTTCCTGCGCGTACTGCTTTATTGAAATCATCGATATGTCTAAAGCCGAATGTAGAAAGATCTTCATAGCGAAGATCCATTTCGCGCACGACCCACGTAAGTGCATCCGATGCCTTTTTTGGATTAGTAATAATTGGAGTGATGAGATGCGGGATACCTTCATAGGCTGTGAGCTCTACGCGCTTTGGATCAATGAGAACTAAGCGAACATCATCAGGAGTAGAACGCATCAAGATTGAAACAATCATGGCATTGATCATCGAAGATTTTCCGGCACCTGTTGCGCCCGCAACTAAGAGGTGGGGCATTTTTGCCAAGTTTGCACATACAAAGTTGCCTTCTACATCTTTACCTAGAGCGACAAGCATTGGGTGGTGATCTTGCCCGGCAACGCTTGAGCGCATTACATCGCCTAATGCAACGATTTCTCGATCTGCATTTGGAATTTCAATACCCACCGCAGACTTACCCGGAATCGGAGAAAGAATGCGAACATCGCCACTTGCAACTGCATAAGAAATGTTTTTAGCTAAAGCAGTGATGCGTTCTACTTTTACAGCATTACCTAGCTCTACTTCATAACGCGTAACTGTTGGGCCACGCATGAAACCTGTAACTTGAGCATCGATTTCAAATTGAGCAAATACTTCAGTGAGAGCCGCAACGACAACTTCATTTGCTTTGCTCTTAGCTTTAGCTG
>CAIOIJ010000135.1 GCA_903858325.1 uncultured Actinomycetes bacterium | reverse complement strand
GTTAAACCCTTCAGGAGTTCAAATCTCCTCGTCTCCGCCACATAGCACAGCGAATGTCGATTTGATTGATTTTTGAAAAGCAAAATCTGAATACTCCTGCTGGACTCGAGCGTGAGCATTTTGTTGAAGTGAGTACCAGACAACCTCATCGGACATAGCCATTTCTATTTTATTGACGAATTCTTCTTCAGTATCAGCGACCAGAATGTCTCTGTCTTCATCCCACCCTAACTGCTTGCAAAGTAATCTTGTTGCAATTATTGGAAGACCAGCGGCGGCGGCATCCAATAATTTGATAGGAATCCCCGCCGCAAATCGTGTCGGAGCTACAAAGAGTTGAGCGGAGTCGAAAACTGGTTGCAAGTCCTCAATTTGGCCAGAAACTTTAAACCCCGCTCCCCGAAATTTTTTACTCAATGATTTGGTTATTGCGCCAACTAAATGGAAAACCAGATCTTCTCTCTGCAACCTGGGATAGCATTTTTCAGCGAACCAATTAATTGAATCAATGTTAGGTGAACCTTCATCCCAAAGCCTGCCAACGAAAAGCAATCCAACTCGGCCCTCTGATGGCTTCAGTTCCTGTGTCGCATTTATTTTATGACCGACAACGAAAACGGATGCGCAACCATGATTAAGGAAAACTTCTTGCTCGCTTGTGCTAACCGCAATGACATGATCTGCCTGCAGAGCGAGTGTCATCTCATCCTGTAGAAGTTTTTCATATTCAGAATCAGGTATTGAGCTACCCGATATTTCAGATTGAAGCTGTGCTCGCAGTGTTTCTATGCATTCCGAGTCATAGATTATTTTGAGATGAGAAAAAGAATCAGGATATTTTTCTCGAATACTCATGATTCGTTTGTAGATTGGCAATCTGGAGACCCAAAGGATATCTGCATACTTTAATTTGTTGATCAAGACTTTTTCAATATTGCGCTCATTCACATTGAATGTTGTTTGAACATTAGAAGGAAGTAGCGAGAGAAACTTCTTCCTTCCGATTGACCCTTTTTCCCAAAGCGCTAAAAAATGAATCTCTGTATTGTCCTGATTAGCTAAAAAATTGAGAATTTGTGAAGCCCGAGGAAAGCCAGCTCCGAATAACGGGTTGGGGAAAAGGGCATCTACCATTACTATTTTTGGCATAGGTCCAATCCAAGTTTGATTCGGAAAATTCTTTTTGAGTTGCCTCGAGCAAACTAAGAGTCCAAGGAAGCGTGTCTTATTCTGCGAGATGCCAAATTTCTTTAAGTTCAATCAAGTTTCCTTGACTATCTGCCAAGTTAACAATGATGTCCTCAAACCACTTAGCCCATTTTCCGTTCACTTCATACTTCGAGAGTTTTTCAAAAGCGGTTGCTTTGTTGGGGACTGCTTCGAGGTATCCGACGGCAGTTAATCCGCGGCGAAAGATTGTGTAATTTGTAAAGCCACATTCTTTGAGCGCTTCTACTAATTCTGGCCAGATCTCGTCGTGGCGCTTCTCGTATTCGGCGACTTTGCCATCGTAGATATCAAAGGTGAAACAGACTCTCTCCATGGATGTACCTCTCTTAACTCTTGACCTTTAGCAAGAATATTGGATACTTATCCGCAGTCCAAGGGAAAGATAAAAAAATTATGGCAAAAATTCGTGTTGGCGTTATCGGTGCTGGAAGCTGGGCAATCGCTTCCCACCTTCCAAGTCTTGCAAAGCATGATGACCTCGAATTTGTTGGGATTTCACGTAAAGGCCCCGAAATCCTCAAGAAGATTGCAGACCGTTATGGATTCCAGGTCGCTTCTGAGGATTATCGTGATGTTTTAGAGGCAGGCGTAGACATTTGCGTTATCGGTAGTCCAACTGGTCTTCACCACGAACACGCAAAAGCAGCCCTTGAAGCGGGCGCACACGTTATGTGTGAAAAGCCTGTAACTATTGATCCACACGATGCGTGGGATATTGATGCCACAGCAAAGCGGGTTGGAAAAGAATTGATAATCGCCTTCGGTTGGAATTATCTGCCCATGATGCAGGAAGCAAAAACCTTGATGGAGAAATATGGAATCGGAGATCTCGAACATCTGACAATTCATATGTCGTCGGCAACTCGCGAACTTCTCTCAAATACAGGCGCATACCCCGATGCAACCCCTGAGTCGTTGCCAGAGCAGAAGACGTGGACGGATCCAAAACTTTCCGGTGGTGGATATGGCCAAGCTCAATTGAGCCACGCACTTGGTATGGGGTTGTGGTTAACCGGTGCTCGCGCTGAATCTGGCTTTGCACTCATGTCTGCTCCCATGAACGCTCCCGTTGAAATGCATGATGCAATTAGCTATCGCTTTGATGGAGGGGCAATTGGCTCAGTATCTGGAGGCTCTGCGCACGCAATTGCGCATAAGGCTTACCACGCTCTTGAATTGAGAGCGATTGGTTCTGACGGTCAATTGCTATTGGATCTAGAGCGCGCAGCGGTGTGGTTGTATTACAAAGGCGAAAATATGAAATTGGATTTAGATGATGACGCTGGGTATTACAACTGTCAGGGACCAATCGATGCACTAGTAGCTGCTG
Organism: uncultured Actinomycetes bacterium; assembly: GCA_903858325.1. Taxonomy (GTDB): domain Bacteria; phylum Actinomycetota; class Actinomycetes; order Nanopelagicales; family Nanopelagicaceae; genus Planktophila. Next base: position 1,000 of record CAIOIJ010000135.1, on the reverse strand, counting down.
GTAAAGGCCAAAAGTTTACGAACTACTCACCTGGTGAACTTGGCGCTCGCTCTGTCGAGGCTTTAGATATTGCCTATCGAAGCGCTGAGAGCGGAAAGCTCGAGCATCGTCGATAGGAATCTTCGGCGCTAACGATTCCCGCTTTACCCCATTTAATCTCGCGCCAACTCAGTTCTTCTGGTGCGCGCTCGACATATTCTTCATGCGCGCCACTAGAAGTCACAACGCGCACTTTTCCTGCACCTATCGGCATATCTTCAAATTCCAGGGTGGTTATCGCTAGAAATTGGGCTGCGCTTTGCAGATTACATGGATCCTTTGATTCCCAAAGGGCTGCAATGGCAAATGCCGAATTCCACCAAGGACCACCACGAGATGCATCCAAAATTGCTGCAACCGAGGAAGGAAGAAAGACGGTGATTGAATCAACATTTTCAGAAATAGCTGAAGTCAATTTCCATGCAGCCGTTACAGCTGAATGTGCAAAGCCGTTGGTGTCGATTAATCGAAGTTCGGCGGTATCGATACCGTTGAGAATCTCTGAAGATTGTGCTTCGACGCTAAACATTTCAAAGAGACCACGTGGGCCATCCCATATATTTTCAACAAGTGGTGCACCAACTAGCGCGGCATGAGCACTTGTGATTCCTAGAGAGATCGCTGCCGCACGATTTGTTTGAGGCGCCCCTTTTCGCTCAAAACCTGCTTGAGGAGATCCGCCGATATTCATCGCACAGATATGAAGAGCATCTAAATGTTGCTGCTCGGTTAGCCCAAGTGCAATCGCAGCTGCAGATGTTGCAGCGAATGCACCACTTGTCGACGTTACGTGCCATTTTGATCGATGTGTGGGTCCAAAGAAATGTGCAATCGTTGCACCGGTTCGATAACCGTAAGCGGCGGCGTTAAAAACTTCTTTTAACGAAAGGTTTTTCTCAATACCAATAGAAATTGCAGTGGCCCAGATAATTGAACCTGGATGCGTAAGTACTTTCCAATC
>CAIOIJ010000134.1 GCA_903858325.1 uncultured Actinomycetes bacterium | reverse complement strand
GGTAATAAGCACGTGGTCGATACGCAATGGTCCCTAGACACTTATCTGTTTCGTGTAGGTAGACTCCTCTCACTATGAGTGAAAAATACGATGTTGTAATTATCGGCGGTGGCCATAACGGTCTTGTTGCTGCTTGCTACCTGGCTATGGCTAAGAAGAAAGTAATTATTCTTGAAGCTAACTCCGAATTAGGGGGAGCGACAACGAGCATCAGAGCATTTGAAGGTATGGATGTAAGAGTTTCACGGTATTCGTATTTAGTCTCACTCTTGCCTGATCAGATTCTTGAAGATCTATCGATTGATTTCACAACAATTAGTCGCAAGGTTTCCTCATATACGCCAACTCAGCGCAATGGCGCTGAAACTGGGCTTATGGTCAATCGTTTACTTGACGAAGAGACTCGAAACTCTTTTGTTGCACTTACTGGAAACGATACTGAGTATAAGAAATGGGATGAGTTTTATTCAGAGCTATACAAACTTGCACAGGTAATGGCTCCAACAATGCTCAAGCCGTTGATTACTAAAGAGCAGATGAAGAAATTGGCAGTTGAGAATGGTTTGTCAGATATCTGGGATGCAATTATTGAAAGACCTTTGAGCGAAGTAATTGAAAGTACTTTTGCCGATGATCTTGTTCAAGGGGTTGTTCTCACCGATGGCCTCATTGGGACTTTTTCACCTTCAAATAATTTGATGGCAAATATTTGCTTTCTCTATCACCTCATAGGAAACGGCAGCGGTGAATGGAAAGTTCCATTAGGTGGCATGGGTGCGCTGGTGAAGAAACTAACTTCGCGTGCAGAGGAACTTGGCGTTGAGATTCGTACAGATTCTAAAGTTATAAGTATTGGTGATGAAGGTTCGCTAAAAATAGTAAGAACAGAGGGCGGCCAAAGTTTTAGTTCTGAATTCATTGCGGCTAATTGTGCGCCTCAGGTGCTTGCAAAGATTCTTGGAACAACTCCACCAGCATATGAAAAGGGCTCACAACTCAAAATAAATATGTTGCTCAAGAAACTCCCACGGCTCAAGAGTGGAGCTGATCCCGTATCGGCATTTGCTGGCACCTTCCACATTGACGAGAGTTATACGCAATTTGAAAATGCATATCGTGAAGCAGCTGCGGGCAAGATTCCGAGTGTGATTCCTGCAGAAATGTATTGCCACACCCTCACAGATAACAGCATTCTTGGCGAAGATCTTATTGCGCAGGGATATCAAACACTGACTCTCTTTGCACTGCATACACCTGCTGCGCTATTTGATAAAGATAATGAAGGCGTGAAGGCGCAGATGCTGAGTCAGATTACAAAACAACTCAATGAATATTTGTTGGACCCAATTGAAGATTGTTTAGCAACAGATGCCAATGGTGAACTTTGTATCGAAGTGAAATCGCCTCAAGATTTAGAGAAAGATGTTGCACTTCCTGGCGGAAATATCTTCCATATGGATCTGCAGTTCCCTTTTAGCCCAGATCAAGAAGTTTCGACAGCCAATCGCTGGGGAGTCGAAACGCAAGATAAGCAGATCGTTATCTGCGGCGCAGGAGCGCTTCGCGGTGGCGGCGTAAGCGGTATTGGCGGGCATAACGCCGCAATGGCGATTCTGGGCCGCTAGGCGAGGCGTGGGAAGTTTCCGAGCCTTATTATTGTTATTGCTAATAACGCCAGATCTACTGGCGGAAATATAAAAGGAGAGAAATGCAAAGTTCGAACCCGGTCCTAGGACGCGCCTTCGGTAACGGTAAGCGCGGATATGCCGCTTTTGATCCAAGCTCTACAACTGGGGCAGATTCTTCGCAGTTAGAAGATCTCTATAACGCCCCTGCTGCATCTTCAATGCGCACTGGACGAATGACTATTGACGATGTAGTTACTCGTACAGGAATTCTTTTTGCTGTTCTAGTTGTCACTGGCGGTGTTGCATGGACACTCAATTTTGGTGGCGGTGCACTGATGGTTGGTCTCCTTGGTGGTTTCGTACTTGCCATGGTCAATTCATTTAGTAAAACAGTTCGCCCAGCGCTCATCATTGCCTACGCTGCTTTTGAGGGCGTAGCACTTGGAACCCTGAGCCATATTTATAACAGTGCATTTCCAGGAATTGTTAGCCAAGCAGTAATTGCAACCTTGTGTGCATTTGCTGGAATGCTCTTTGCGTATCGCAGCGGAAAGATTCGTGTAACTCCTAAGTTCACACGCATCATGCTCGGCGCAATGGTTGGCTACTTATTCCTTGGAATTATCACAATCTTTACTGGTTTCCCGGGTGGAAGTACAGGAATTTTGATTGGCCTTGCAGGAGTAGCACTTGCTTCCTTTTTCTTGGTTCTTGATTTCGATCAAATTCAAAATGGAATCCGTGCAGGAGCACCAGAACAAGAATCATGGCGTGCCGCTTTTGGTCTCATGGTTACCGTTGTTTGGCTCTATCTTGAAGTTCTACGTCTGCTTTCAATCTTGCGTAGTAACGACTAAATACTTACTAAGAAACCCGCTCTGGCCAATGGCTAGGGCGGGTTTTTTATTTGGAAAGGTATGCGCCTCTTGTTTCAGGCAATCTATAAGAGAGCACCACTGCAATAAGAAAGATAATTCCAGTTGCGGCAAAGGCTGTGCGATAAGAATAAGCATCAGATATTGCGCCAACAACAATTGGCCCAACCATCATGCCTGCATCGCCGGCCATCTGGAAAATTGCAATTACTTGTCCGCCTTTGCCTTCAATAACGTCGCCTACAACAGTTGCTGGAACTGTTGAAAGGTACGCGCCACCGATACCTAAAATCACCATAGAGAGTAAATACATCCATGGATGAATCGTGAAGACCATAACAATTACGCCAAGTACAACGATTGATGTACCAACGAGAGCGGCAAAGCGTCGACCTTTAGTATCTGAAATCTTTCCAGCACGAAGCAAGAGAAAACCTTGGAAAATTGCAGAGAGAGTAAATCAATAGCCAACAACAGCGCTCGTTGAATGCAAACTCTCGATAACAAAAATTGGCAATACAGAGGATCGAAGACCAAAG
>CAIOIJ010000133.1 GCA_903858325.1 uncultured Actinomycetes bacterium | reverse complement strand
TGCACAACTGATTTAGCCATTGCTCGCACCCGCGCCGCTAAAATTCCGATGCCCGCAAATTCAGTTACCTTCGATCAAGTAAGTCGTGGCAAGCCTTTTCCAGAACCATTCATTCTCGGAGCAGATCGCCTAGGCCTTCAAACTGATCTTTGTTGGGCAATTGAAGATGCACCCGGAGGTGTTACATCAGCTAAAGATGCTGGTTGTATCGTTGCTGGAGTTTTAACTACACATACACGCGAAGAATTGCCGCATGCAGATCATCACCTAGAACATTTAAATCAACTGCTTGGAAAGGCCGGGCTTTAAATACAGTAAAGTTCCATCAACCCCACCAGGGACGGTAGCTCAGTTGGTTAGAGCCCCGAACTCATAATTCGGTCGTCGTCGGTTCAAGTCCGACCCGTCCCACCATTTCAAGATATGCATTGGGCGCGCGAAGCAAGTGGTACTAACCTTTATTTATGTTAAGTTCAAAACGAGTTTTCTTTGCGGGATTCTTCCTAGGTGCTTTGCTCACTCGCGCTTTGGAAGATTCGAACTTGTTGGTCAACTCCGTCCTCGCACTTGCAGTGGGCGCTTTAGCTCTATTTTTCTATAATCTAATTCGAAGAATAAGGGCTACCTCGAGAAAATAGTCAACAAAGGAATTTTGTAGACTTTTTTCTAAATCAGGGTCACAATTACTGTATGTGGTTGAGAAAACCATCCTTTATCGCCGTAATTGTCGTGGCGCTGATAGCGACTGCCGCTCATCCGGTTAGTGCCGCTACCACTAACAAGCACCTGCTTGTTGATTCATTTGCGGAGATGGGAACTGGATATTCCGAAGTTTTTGCTATGCCTGAATCCGAAGTCGAAAATATAATCAATAACATTCCAGGTGAGAATGTTAAAAACCATCTTCCATGTGAATCACTCGATGCCGCCCCATGCACAGGTGATACGGGTATAGGAATGCGCATCTACTTACCTGTATGTAGTGCAACTATTAATACATTATGTATTGAGGGGCTTGCTATTGCACCAGATTCAAATTCTGCGCTAGTAAAAGCAAATTTACTCGGTGGTACCGATGGCAAAACTTTTTCCGCAAATCCAGCTCGTGGATTTCCTGAAGCATCGACTCCAACCAGTTGGCAAGTACCTGGTGTTACAAACATGGGCGGCACCGACACATACGGTGTAAAAGTTTTGATGGATGCATATTTGCCTTCAAGTACTAAGAAACTATTTATATTTGATCTCAATGCAGTTGTCGAAGGTTATGTTGGTAAAGATTTAGCTAATTCAACGAAAGTCGACCTGTCTGAAAAACAAAGGGTCGCGCTGACGCTTCATTTACCAAACACTGTTACTGGTTGGCTCAATGGCCGCCTGACGGATCCTAATATTTCAATTGAGAAAATTGATAGCACTCAAAACCGAATACGAGTTGAAGCCAATCCCGTGTTAGTGCCTGACATATCTGTGAACCTAACGGATGAGCAAGAGGCAAGTCTTCCTACTCCTTACTATTTCAGAAACAGTGATCTAGCCAGTTGGTGGGTGAGTACCAATGCAGGAAATAATGGCTCTATTGAATGGATCAAACAACTTTCTGGTGTCATGAAAAATACAGCAAGTGGCGAACATCGCGCTTGGTTCTTCTCGACCGTTGCAAATAATGTGGCAAATGCATCTAATTCTTGCTTGCAAGATAAGAATCAAATGATTGGACTTGTTACAACTAATTCTGCAGCTTATGCACCCGGTGCACCTGATTTTGTGAATGGATTCTTGAATTATCAAGTTGCAGGTATGCATTACAGAGTGGATGGAACCTCACTTACAATCGGCACTTATGATTTAGTAATGCGTTCTGATATTGCTCGCTGTCTCTATAACTTTACTTCTGCTCCAATCTCGGCAACAGTTTCAATCACTAATGAAAACGGAACTCAGCAAGTAGGTACTACTGTTGTAAGTGAAAAGAATGGCTGGCTTCACCTTGGTGCATATGGATTCACATATTCCAGCCCAATAGTAAAAATCAAGCTCACTGGAACATTGATAAAATCAACTCCGAAGCCAATAGCTTCAGCACCATCTTCTAAGGGATATTCAATTACTTGCATCAAAGGAAAAGTTGTAAAGAAGCTAATTACAGCCAAACCAATGTGTCCGACTGGATGGAAGAAGAAAAACTAAATAGGATGCGTCCATGTCAAAAATTGCGATCCTTAGTCACGAAGTAGTCGGTGCAGAACTAGCCATTTTGGGTGAATGGGCAGATGCACGCGGCCACGAAATTACACGTTATTTCCGTGAGCAAAAATGGGATGCGCAAGATGTGCTTGCTGCGGATTTACTCATCCTCCTTGGTTCGCCAAATTCTGTATCAACTGGTTATGAACATCCCTCATCAGCGCAAGAAATTGAGCTTGTAAAAACTCGCATCGAATCTGACCAACCATATTTTGGAATTTGTTACGGTTCGCAAATCATGGCAAGAGCCTTAGGCGCAGAAGTAAATCGCCGTGAAGAAAAGAATATTGGCTTCAAGAAAATAACGAGTGAGTCTCCACATATTCACGAAGGTGGCTGGATGCTCTGGCATGAAGATTTCATCGACCCAGAGAGCATCCGATCTATTCCAGGTGTTGAACTCCTTGCAACTGATGTTGAAGCGGCAATCGCCTTTAGAAAAGGTAACGCGTGGGCAGTTCAATTCCATCCAGAATCTCACGCTGAATCTTTGGGCAGAATGGTCGAGGGAATTGGAGCTCCTAAAGAAAAATGGGCCCCTGTTGCAGATGCTATGAAAGAAGATGAAGTAAGTCTTCGTGAGCGCTCATTTGCACTCTTTGATCAAGTTTTTTCTTCGTAGAAAAATTCAATAATTTAGGATGTCGCTAACTCTAATTTTACTTTTAGCGCTCATCGGTTTTCTGACAGGATTTTCAAAGACTGCCATTGGCGGCATCGGAATGGTCAATGCCGCACTTTTAGCAACGTTACTGCCGGCAAAAGAATCTATGGGCGTCATGCTCATACTTTTGATTACTGGTGATCTCTTTGCAATTGGCGTCTATAAAAAGCATGTCGAGTGGAAGATGATTCGTAGTCTCATCTGGCCAATAGTTTTTGGCGTTTTCGCAGGCGTCTATTTTCTATCTCGCTCAACAAATGTCTCTCTCAAGCACACAATTGGCGTGATTGTTATTCTGCTCGTTATTTTTTATCCCATCACCCAAAGGTTGCAAAAAAATAACTTCAGTTTGAACCTTCGTTATCCCAAAGCACTTCGCTTGAGTCTTGGCCTCATGACTGGATTTATGAGCATGGTTGCCAACTCTGGTGGTCCCCCAATGAGTATTTATCTTCTGCTTCGAGAAAATACAGTGCTGAAATTTATGGGAAACAATGCCTGGCTTTTCTTTATGGTCAATCTCTTCAAACTGCCCTTCACTCTTGCACTCGGTTTACTAAATTTCCATTCGCTCGTTTACATAATTCCCGCATTGCCCATGGTGCCACTTGGAGCAATGTTGGGTCGTAAAGTCATCAATAAGCTAAATCTCGAACTCTTTCAAAATATCACGCTAGTAAGTGCCGCCCTTGCAGGTCTGAATTTACTTTTGAGATAACTAACAATTCCGAACAACTTTTTTAGGCTGGGAACTTCAAATCATCGAGAAGTTCTTGGCTCTCCGGAGTATTTGTTGGGCAGCTCGCATTGAGTTCTGCTATTTCACTCTCAGTTAGTTTGATATCTACCCCTGAAAGCGAATCCAAAATTGATGATGCTTTTGATGCACCTGGGATTGGAATTGATGTAGGGAATTGATTGAGATGCCATGCAATTGTGAGGGCATAAGGTGAAACACCCTTGCTATCTGCCATTGTTTTGAATGCACCTAATTCGCCCGTTGCAATCTTTGCAAAGTTGCCGCCTCCGCCGAGTGGTGACCAAGGAAGATAAGCAATTCCATATTCAGTGCAAATATCGATTACATCTGCGGCATGACGATAGTTTGGACTGAATTCATTTTGCACCGAGATAATGCCGCCTTCTTCAGGACGACCTCCCGCTTTGATTGCATGACGCAACATCTTTGCATTGACATTGCTTAGACCAATTTGCGCTACATATCCATGTTCTTTCAAAGTCATTACATTTTCAAACTGTGCCTCGTAAGTGAGGGAGATATCAGTTCTGTGGTGTTGCCACAAAGGAATCTTTGAAAGACCTAGCTTGAGTGCCGATGCTTCAACTGCGCGATAGAGATAATTCTTTGACGCATCGCGTCCTGGAATACCGAACATAGTTCCATTATTTTCGCGAGTTATGCCGCCCTTTGTGGCGATGACAACTTTCGCCTTTTGCTCAGGAGTTCCTTTCCAGCTAGCAAAAGCTTTGCCTACGATAATTTCATTGTGCCCAACAGAGTTCCAACTTGGAGCATAAATATCGGCAGTATCGAGAAGAGAAATACCAGCATCAAGGGCTTGATGGATTACACCGATTGCAACATCTTGCTGCTGCGTCAATCCTGGGTAGCGATCATTTGGAAAAGAGAATGGCATGCATCCCATTCCAATTGCTGAGACAGAATATGGACCAAGTTTGCGCTGAGTAATCATGGGGAGATGCTAGTACAAGAATTTTGAATGGATATGAAATCTGGTCCTGTAATTTTCCGCTTCTCAAGCCCACTAAACTAATAACTGGTTTGAATCAAGATAGATGAGAATGGATGAAAAAATGGCAAAGCAGAACTGGGCGACAAATATCAATTTTCATGATGCGCAAACACTTCACCCAAAGTCAATTGAAGAGCTGGCAGAAGTGGTTTCAAATTCAGGGAAGATTCGCGCCCGAGGTTCTGCTCACTGCTTCAACACCATCGCCGACACTCGACACACTGCGGTAGTCCTTGATGCGATGCCTAGCGAACTTGAAATTCATCCAGAGAGTAATACAGCAACTATCAACGCGGGAATGAATTACGCGGTAGTTTCAGAATTTCTTCATGCGCGAGGTTGGGCGCTTCATAATTTGGCATCACTTCCACATATTTCTATTGGTGGAGCAGTTGCAACTGGATCACATGGTTCTGGAATAAAGAATGGCGCTTTGCATACTGCAATCAAGTCTGTAAACCTGATGGGGCCAGATGGAAGCATTCGCACATTGACTCGTGGAGTTGATCTTGAATTTTATGCATCCGTTGTAGCGCTAGGACTTCCTGGAATCGCAACATCATTCGAAGTAGATATTCAACCAACATTTGAAATTATGCAGACTGTTTACGGAAATATGCCAGTAAAGACTTTCGGTGAAAATATTGTTGAAGTGCTATCTGGTGCTTATAACGTCAGTTACTTCACCACATGGGGTGGCGAGAAAGTAGGAGATGTCTGGTTCAAATCAAAGACAACTCCCCCAGCACAATATTTTGGAACTCCTGCACGTACAGAGAAAGCACACCCAATTTTTGGAGTAGATCCAACAGCGTCAACCGAACAGTTCGGCGTAGCAGGTCCATGGCACTTGCGTCTGCCTCACTTTAGAATCGATGCAAATCCAAGTGCTGGTAATGAATTACAGAGCGAGTTCTTTGTCCCATCAGAGAGAGCGGCAGAAGCTTTTGCTGCAGTTGAAAAAATCTCACATAACTTTGGAGAGAAATTACTTGTTACTGAAATTCGCTCAATTGCAGAAGATGAGCATTGGATGAGCCCGGCATATGGCCGCGAAACAGTGTGCATTCACTTCACATGGAAGAACGACTACGAAGTTCCTTATCTAGTTTCACTCATTGAAGATGCGCTGCTTCCATTTGGATTCAGAGCCCACTTAGGCAAAGTATTCAATATCGATGGGGCCCACCTTAGAACTGTTTATCCTAAGTTTGATGACTTCAGAGATTATGTTCGCACCTGTGATCCGAGTGGAAAATTCCAGAATGAATTCACAACTGCGTTATTGGAGCTCTAGCTTTACGGCTTAGCAGGTTGTTGTGGTTGACCAGGTTGTTGACCAGGTTGCTGACCAGGTTGCTGACCAGGTTGTTGACCGGGTTGCATAGGTTTCATTTGGTATCCCGCTGGACATTGCACGGGTGACTTACCTGTAACTTGTTTTGATTCACTTCCCTTTGTGCAAGTGATTGTTATATCTGCATTGGGATCAAATTGTTGATTTGGTTGACCCGGTTGCGGTTGATTTGGTTGACCCGGTTGCGGTTGATCAACTGGCGGATTACTGACCGGATCTAGCGATTGCTGCGGCGCAGGTTGTTGAGCAGCTGGTTGTTGTACTTCTGGTTTAGCAGCACTCATTTTGTAACCCGTAGGACATTGTGGCTTTGTTCCTGTAACTGTTTTTTTAGTGCTTCCCTTTGTGCAGGTGATAGTTACTTGTGGGGCCACTTGTCCGGGTGCTGCCTGCATCTTGTAACCCGTAGGACACACAGGTTTAGTTCCTGTAACAGTCTTCTTTGTGCTTCCTTTAATACAGGTAATTGTTGCTTTTCCTGCAGTTGGTGCAGTGACCTTGCTGGGCGAAGATTGATTAGCGGGACTTGCGGGCAGCGTGCTTGTCCCTGCACCAGCAGATTTTGACCAGCCCTCCAGTTTCACACTTACAGTTGGCGGTGTATTTGTATAAACAAAATTATCTGCGTGCAGATTTACCCAATCTTTATAGCTTCCAAGGACAACGGATGCAGTCTTCTTCTCTCCGCTGCCATCATAGGTAATTTCCACTTTGGCATATGCAGGAAGTTTGCTCATTCCATATACACATTTGATCAAATCAGCGCGCATCGTAAATGCATAACGTCCAACATTTTCAGTCTTGCCATCAGATTTATATGTAGGCGCTGCAACCCTGTAACCCATCGCGCCTTCATTGCCATCCCACTTAGGTGATCCTGGTTCATAAACCGATGCATTGCTTGTAACTATGCCTTGGACACCATCGATTTTTGCACACGTTGATGCAAAAGTTTGGGCTCCACTCGAAGTTGTATTGAGTCTCCAAGCTAAAGTATTTGTTAATGCCGTATTGCTAAATTGTGATGATAATGAGGTGTAATACGAGACTGCATTTTGATCATCAGGATCCGTACCTGCGATATCTAAATTCTTGCTACCAGGGGCTGCCGTTAGACCCTTCTTGGAGTCACTGAGGTATTGAGCGACTGCACCACTATTGGCTAACCATTTACCCGTCATAATTTCTTCTAAAGGATCAGCCTCAACAATTAGTTCTGAATAGTTATCATCGTAATTCTCTGTATATGCAGAGGGCTTATCAAGTCGGCCATTGAGCCACCCGGTGATTACTTTAGGGATTCGAAGATCAACAGCGAAGCGAAGATTCGGCGCAAATGCAATTCTTTGATAACAAACACCTGTATCCACTGCGAGGCATGCAGTCTCCATTCCGCCTTCCAAATATGCGGCATTTTCAAATTTCTTTATTGGGTAAATCGAAAGGCGCAAACTTTTCTCTGATGCATCCCACGTTGATTTTCCATTAGGGCGATTGAACAGAGCACTGACTAACCCAAGAATGAGGTAATCGGTGCTCTTCCCACCATCGGTAATTCTCCATACCCAAGGTCCATCTGCACCTGGATAACCAGAATTTGTTTTTGCATTGAAAGTTGAATCCCAGCCCGGGCTAGTTTTTGTATAGATTCGTTTTACGGCCTCTGCTTTTACTTTAGTTCCATCTTCTTTTACTAAGGAAAATGTTTTGATGCATGCAGCCATTTGTCGGGCATCGCATGAGCCCATTGCAACGTCATATTTGATTTGTTGATAAGAAGAGTCTGCAAGTGCCGATACGCATTTTGGATCTTCGGGGGTCAGGCATGTGATCTTCTCTCCGCCTGATTGACCAGCACCATGTTGCTCCAATGAAATAAACGATTTGAAATTTACTTGATTTTGATCGAAATACACCATCGCATTATTTGAAGAAGCTGGTTCGATTCCCCGCAAAATTGAGCGAGCATCCTTGATTACAGAAGGATCGTCAGGTGGTGTCATCGACATAGGTTGAGCACCAGTTGCAGGAGCACCAGGTGCAGGAGCATCGGCTGCAAATGAATATGTGGAAAGCGATGTCGAAATCAAGGCGAGTGAGATTATCGAGAGTAGCAATGCTCTGATTCCGCGAATCATAGGAGAAATGATAAAAGGAAGACGCTCAAAAACCCAGCGGTTTCAAGTGAATTTTGGAAGAGTTAGAGTTATCGCATGAGCGTAGTAACCAAGAAATTTACTGTCCGGGATGCAAAACGATGCATCATTATTCCTTCCGAACTAGACCACAAATATTCGCGCGGGGTCCTAGGCGTAATTACTGGATCAGCTCAATATCCAGGGGCGGCGGTGCTTACAACAGCGGCAGCGATGGCGACGGGAATCGGAATGGTTCGCTTCAATAGTTCTTCAGGTCTTGCGCATTTAGTTTTACACACAACGCCTGAAGTTGTTGTGCAACCGGGGAAAGTAAATGCGTGGTTATTAGGAAGTGGTATCGAAAGTTCTAAATACAAACATTTCTCAACATGGTTGCGTCATCGTTGGTTTGTTTTAGCAAGAAGGCAAACTGTTCCAACTGTTTTAGATGCAGGTGCTCTCTACCTTGCTGGCACTTTAGAGCAACCAACATTGATTACTCCGCACTATGGAGAGTTAGCGCAACTGCTCAATTCGAAAGGAATGAGTGTTAGCACCGAAGCAATTGAAGGTGATCCAAAGAAATGGATTCAGATTGCAGTAGAAAAATTGAGCGTAACAATTCTGCTCAAAGGAAGTCGTACGCTCGTTGCAAATGAAAATATGCTCTATGAACTCCCAGTTTCAACACCTTGGCTTGCAACTGCAGGAAGCGGAGATGTTTTAGCAGGAATTATCGGCGCTATAGTGGCAACAAACACAATCGGGATTCTCAATGACGCAAATCGATTGGCAGAAGTTGCAGCAACTGGTGCATTAATACATTTACTTGCAGCAGAAAATGCATCAAACGGTGGACCGATTTCTGCGCAACAAATTATTTCAAAGATTGCAGAGACAATTGCAAAAATAGTTTAATATTTCACTAGGGGATTCCCCAGTAATTATTTTCAACTCGCCCCTGCGTATCACCTACGATACTTTTCATTGTGACGCAAAGAGTATTGATAGTAAATGATGATGCTTTCGAGCTATCTTCTCTTTCAGCAGCCTTGCGATTGCACACTGTAAATATTATTGGTGAAGCACACACAATTGCAGTTGCGCAAAATTTATTCAAATCCTTACAACCAGATGTAGTAATTATTGATATCCAATTTTGCGGCGAAGAAGGCGTGTCACTAGCTCGCGCACTTCGCAAAACTAAGGCTGATCTAGGCATTGTTTTTATGACTTCATGCCCCGACTTACGCTTACTCGGATTGAAGGAGAAAGATATACCGCTTGGAAGCCAAATCATTCTAAAGAAATCTATTGCAGACTTATTGGTAATAAAGGATGCAATATCACTCTCAATAAAGTCTGCCTCCACTAAAGAAAAGATGACGTGGGTAGATTCGCATGGTTCATTGCATGAGAATTCATTTACATCAATTCTCAATGATTTTACAGATATCCAAATCGAGACACTGCGCTTACTAGCAAAAGGGCTCAGTAATGCCGAAATTGGCCGAACACGTTTTGTGAGCGAAAAATCAGTAGAACAGATTGTGGCCAGAATTGCACAACACTTCAATTTTCTCCCAAACCGTACTAAGAATCTTCGGGTTTTAATCACCGGCGAATACTTCAAATGGCTGGGAGCACCTCGCCACTAATGTGTAGTGGCTTACCTAATGAAGTAAAGTAAAAAAGGTATCGTTTGCCCTATGACATCGCATCTGAATGAGATTCGTTCACGCTGGAATGATGTCCTTGATCTCGTCGAAAAGAGTGACCGAGTTGCATGGCTTGCTTTCTTTGATGCCCGCTTAGCCGCATTTGACGGCGAGGTACTGACTTTAGATTTCTCGGATAGTCGAAAATTTGGCTCTGCCCACGAATATAGCGAATCGCGCGAGCGACATAAAAAGATTCTCATTGATGCAATCCGTTTAGTTACTCAATTAGATGTGAAGATTCTTGAGATATGAGAAAACTATTTTCGTGGATATCCCTGCTCTCGCTTATTACGCTCTTTTTGCAAGCCGAACCATCTATCGCTGCAACGAGCAAACTCAATTTGGTTATCAGCCAAACACCGAGTGCAAGTGAATCATTAGTCACGCTCTATGGAACACTCAAGCCGGCTAAATCTGGCGTCGAAATCAAGATCCAGATAAATACTGATGGTTCGTGGAAAGCCACACGTTTCAAAACCGAGAGTACGCGCGTTGGAACCTACTAGGTTGTAGCCCTTGAAACAGCTCTAGATGCCGAAGTGAAATATAGAGCTAGCGCGTATGTTAATAAGAAACGCATCTTTTCAAATATTCGCTCAATCACAATTCAACAATTGCCTGAAATCACATCAGAAAATACAGAGGCATTTGTAGATGCTATGGGCCCGGGATCTCGAATTCATGGCGCCGACATAAGTAGATGGCAACACCCCAACGATAAGGCAATTGATTTTGCAACAATGTATAGCGCGGGTATCAGATTTGTGATGATCAAAGCATCCGATACTCGTGACGATGCTGATGCTCTATCGGTGAAATATCTAACTATGGATCATTCTGCTGCTCAGGCAGCGGGAATCTTTACCGGCTTTTACCACTACACAATATTGCCCGATACGGCGGTGCCGGAGGAGATAGTAAAAGATGCACAGGCACAAGCCCAGAAAGTGGTGTGGAGACTTGCATCGATTGGCGGTTACGGTGAAAAAGATTTGCCGTATGCATTAGATCTTGAAAACAATTGCGTACGCCTCAATTCCAATAAGAGTTGCGCCAAATATGCTTCGCGAAATGCGGTAACTCTGTGGGCCACTACTTTCTTGGCACTTTTGAAAGAGAAAACGGGTCGAACACCATTTATTTACTCTTATCCAAATTTCCTAGAAAGCGCCATGTCGCGTAGCGTAGAACTTGCACAGTACCCATTGTGGTTAGCTCAATATGCAATTGATCCTGGCGATCCTTTGTCGCAGCCAGGGTTGAAAAACGGAGGGTGTTATGTGCATTCGTGGACAACTTCTAACTGCTCATCTTCGTGGACAGTCTGGCAGTACACATCATGTGGAATTGCAACAAAATACGGAGTTCCTGGTAGTCGACTAGACCTCAATGTTTTTAGAGGATCACCTAATATTTTTCTCAACCTAACAAAGGGAAGTTGGGTTCCAGATGCGATTGATCTGATGCCACTCAATGAACCAACACAACTGACTGTAAATAAGATGTCGGCAAGTACTACCGACAAACTAGTAACTTTCAATGTCAGCGTGATCAGACCAAATCTCAACCCTGTTGTTACAGGAAGCGTTAAGTTTGTCTTTGATAAATTAACTCCCGCGCTTCCTAAGCCAACACAGACTGTACTTAGATCTTCAAGCGGAGTCTGGACTCTGGCGATCAAAGGAGTTCCCGCCGGTTCCTACCAAGGTTTGGTTACTTACGTAGATGTTTCAAATACACATGCCACAAGCAGCATGCCCGCAATTTTCACTGTTGCTCAAGGCGTTGAGCCTTCACCAACTCCAGTAAAACCTTCACCAACTCCAACCAAAAAACCAGTTACTGATGGTTGTGCAAACCAAATTAAGAATTGATTAGTTCGCCAAGGGCAATATTTTCACGTTCCACTTGTTCCAAATAACTACTTACCGAAGCTTTGCGCTCTTTAGCACCCCAACCGAGAACTGTGCCAATAATGCTTGCCACCTCTGTTGCAATTCCCACTCCATGATCTAAGGATTCGAAAGCAATGCGAGTGCGGCGAGAAATTACATCGTCAACACTGCGCGCACCTTCATGGCTGGCGGCATATTCAATTTCGGCTCTGAGGTAAGGCAGCGCAGGATCAATGCGTTTAGCCATCTTTGGATCGCGGGAGATAATCTCTAGAACTTCACTAATGAGTGAGCCATAGCGATTGAGTAAGTGAATAACACTTTCTTCAGTAACTCCATAAATTTGTGAAATCTGAGCGCTCTGCTGGACTAGAGCGGCAAAGCCGTCGGCTCCAACAATGGGAAGTTTGTCGGTAACGCAATCCAATGTAATACGGCGGAGTTCGTTGACTGCAAGATCAATAACATCTTTACCCATGATTCGATACGTTGTGTACTTACCGCCTGCAACACTGATAAATCCTGGCGCTGGGCGGTCAACTGTATGTTCGCGCGAAAGTTTCGTTGTTGCAGAATTCTTATTATTTGAAACTAGCGGACGAAGTCCAGCATAAACACCAATAATATCTTCACGTCTTATTTTTGGTTTCAACACTCGGTTGGCTTCATTGAGTATGTACTCAACATCATCAGCACTTGCTACTGGTTCTGCCTTGTCTCCTGTGTAAGGAGTATCGGTTGTTCCTACAATCCACTTATCTCCCCAAGGAATCAAGAAGAGGACCGAGAGCGCAGTCTTGAGAATTATTCCCGCTTCAGATGTAATTGCAGAACGTGGCAGAACAATGTGAACACCTTTGCTCATTGTAACTTTGTAACCGGCTTTGAGTTCAAACTTTGATTGCAGTTCATCACTCCAAATACCTGCGCACATCACAGTAGCTGTGGCTCTAATATTAATTTTAGTGTTGTTAGCTGTATCGATTGCTTTTACGCCGACAACCTTCTTACCGTCGCGAATAAGTGAGTCAGCACGTACGCCCGTAGCAATGACTGCGCCATGTCGCGCTGCAGTACGTGCGATAGTCATTGTGTGACGAGCATCGTCTACTTGAGCATCAAAATACTTGATCGCGCCAGTGACGATATCTGTACGAAGAGAGGGCGCTATATCTGCAATTTTCTTCTGGCTAATATGTTTATGCCAAGGAAGTGCGCGTTGAAAACCTCGCAAAGCGTCGTATAGAGCAAGACCTGCACCGACGTAAGTACGCTCTTTGAATTTTTCTGTAAGTGGAAATAGAAATCCAACCGGCTTTACTAAATGTGGTGCAAGAGTTGAGACTAATAATTCTCGCTCATGCAAGGCTTCTCGAACCAATTTGAAATCATATTGTTCTAAATACCTGAGTCCGCCATGGATAAGTTTGCTCGACCGGCTAGAAGTACCAGATGCAAAGTCATTTGCTTCAATGAGTGCAACTTTAAGTCCTCGTGATACGGCATCAAGTGCTGCACCTACTCCTGTTACTCCCCCGCCAATAACTAGAATGTCAAAGGTTTCTTCGCCTAATTGGCGCAATGCCTCACTTCGCTGCTCTGGCGATAAGACTGAGGTAAACATTGTGTTGAATCTCCAATATGACTGAGTAGAGTAAGACTAACTCAACATAGAAGGTATTTCTAATCATGTCCTACATTGGAAGTCTTGATCAAGGTACAAGTAGCACTCGATTTATGATCTTCGACCATGCAGGAAGTGTTATTGGACAACATCAATTAGAACATAGGCAGATAATGCCTCATGCAGGTTGGGTTGAGCATGATGCATCTGAAATTTGGGAGCGTACTCAAGAAGTAATTATTGGTGCGCTCAAGCAAGCAAATATTCTGGCCTCAGATTTAGCGGGCATTGGCATTACAAATCAACGCGAAACAACAGTTGCTTGGGATGTGAAAACTGGGCTCCCGCTTGCAAATGCCATTGTTTGGCAAGATACAAGAACTGCACATTACTTAGACACATTGAGCGAAGAAGTTAAAGCACTAATAACTCATCGCTCTGGTCTCACAATTGCTCCATATTTTGCAGGTAGCAAGATGCATTGGTTCATTAGTGAGGTGCCTGCTGTGCGCGCGGCAATTGCTGCGGGAAATGCGCGCTTTGGCACGATTGATTCATGGATATTGTGGAATTTGTCTGGCGGTGTCAGAGGTGGCGTTCACTTCACTGATGTGACAAATGCCAGCCGTACACTTCTGATGAATTTAGAAACTTTAGATTGGGATCCGCAACTTCTTGATATCTTTGAGATTCCTCGTAGTGTGTTACCAGAAATAAAGTCATCCTCTGAAGAATATGCATTGACAGATCCTCATGGTCCTTTTGGTACTGCAATCCCCATCGCAGGTATCTTGGGAGATCAACAAGCGGCGATGGTTGGTCAGGTTTGTTTTGATCGCGGCGAATCAAAGACAACGTATGGCACAGGAAATTTTGCGCTTCTCAATACCGGTACCGAAATCGTGCGCTCCACTAATGGGCTGTTGACAACGGTGTGTTACAAATTTGGCGACCAACCTGCTCGGTATGCACTTGAAGGCTCGGTTGCTGTCACGGGTTCGGCAATTCAGTGGTTGCGCGATCAATTAGGGATTATCAGTAATGCTGCAGATACTGAACATTTGGCTTCATCCGTTACAAGTACCGAAGGCGTCTACTTTGTTCCTGCATTCTCAGGACTCTTTGCTCCGTACTGGCGCTCCGATGCACGCGGCGTAATTGTTGGTCTCACTCGCGCCACCACTAAAGCGCATCTTGCTCGCGCTGCACTTGAGGCGATCTGTTACCAAACAAAAGAGATTATGGATGCAATGGTTGCTGACTCCGGAGTTCCGATGATTGAAATGCGAGTCGATGGTGGAATCACCGCGAATGCTTTATGTATGCAGATGCAGGCAGACATAATGGGAATCGATATCACTCGCCCACTCATTACTGAAACAACCGCGCTTGGCGCTGCATATGCAGCGGGTATCGCAGTTGGATTCTGGTCATCAACTGATGAAGTACGTACACAGTGGAAACAATCACGTCGCTGGAGTTCTACTTCGTCAGAAGAAGCGAGAAAAATTGGATATGCAGGGTGGAAGAAAGCTATTGAGCGAACTTTGAATTGGGTTGACTAAAGCTTTGTAATTTCAATCAAAAATGCATTTGCTGGAGCAAGTATCGGCGCAGTTACTCCGATTACTGAAAGCGCAGAGCCTGACATTGTTATTCCACTCATCCACTCTGGTTTCTTCACTGCCATATATCGAGGCTCCCCTGCAGGAAAGACTGCCTTTATGTCATAGGTTGCATCGCGATCTAAGTTAGGAATTTTCAATGGCGCTGGATTTACCGCAACTGTTGGCGTGAGTTGCACGTAAGCAAAAATAGCTTTGGCTTTATCACGTGATATTACGCCGTGTAATAAGCCATGCTCATCAGGATAATCAACGCGCACCGTTGTCGATGTATGCAATAGCGCCCGCTTTGTTTTGTAATAACTTGCCCAAGATTTTAGGAAACCACGTTGCTCTGAATCTGCCTCAGTAATATCCCATTCAATACCGGCATGACCAAAGAGGGCAGTGACTGCGCGCATTGATAATTCAAGGGTGCGTCCAGTTTGATGTCCATGCGTTGGGCCAATATGCGTGCCAAGCATTTCAGGTGGAATAACTTGTGAAGTCCAACGTTGAATATTCTGGCGAGCAAGTGCATCGTTATTATCACTTGTCCAGAATCTATCCACATAATCAATTACTCCAAGATCAACTCGTGCACCACCAGATGCACATGATTCGATTTCAAGACCTTTATGTCGCTTCTTGAGTTCTGCAAAAAGTCGGTATATCGCTTGTGTTTGACGGCGAACACCGGCTTTTCCTAGATGCCCCGCATCAACTAATACGCGATTGTGATCCCACTTTATATACGCAATGTTATGTGCTCCCAAAATTGCACTTGTTTGTTCAAGTACATGGTTATAAGCGCCTTCGTGTCCTAGATCGAGAACTAATTGATTGCGCCATAGCGGTGGAATGCGATCGCCTTCGTGCAAGATCCATTCAGGATGCACGCGATAAAGATCTGAATCGGGATTGACCATTTCGCCTTCAAACCAGAGGCCAAATTCAATACCCGCATCATTTATATATTTGATGATCGAGGAGAGACCATGCGGCCAGACAGCTGGATCAATAACCCAGTCTCCTAAACCAGAAGTGTCATTGCGCCGGCTATGAAACCAACCGTCATCGAGAACAACTCTTTCCACGCCAATTTCTGCGGCAACATCTACGAGCTTCTTTATCTTCTCTTCACTTTGTTCAAAATAAATTGCTTCCCACATATTCAGAGTGAGCGGACGTGGGCGTTGTGGGTGCATTGAACGAGTACGAATATGTTGATGATAAGCAGATGCGATTCCATCTAAGCCTTCATTGGAATATACAGAGATGAGAGTTGGTGCGACATATGTTTCATTAGGTGCCAGTTGGACTTCACCCGGTAGCAAGAGTTCTCCCGCACCAATCGATTGTTCGCCATTCCAAAGTCGTTCTACTAAATATTGCGAGTTTCCACTCCAAGCAATACTTGTTGCCCATGCTTGGCCATGCTGGAAAGTTGTTAGTGATGTAAGTGCAATATCAGCAATTGAAAAATTATGGCCGCTGCGACCTTCACGAGAATCCCGAATCCAGGTACCTGTAGCAATATCGCGACGTTGCGGATTACGTTCATTTGACCATCTACCTGCAAAATCTAAAGTTTGATTAGCTTCTTGTGGAAGTGGTAACCAATGAATGAATTCATCGAGTGAATAAGGAGAATTTCCTAGATTCTTGATTGCCGCATTTTGTGTGAGAACTCCGAAAGAATCCAATTCAAGTGATATAACAATTTCAAGTTCTGCATGTAAATCTCGAAGCGTGACAGCAACGCCTTCGCCGCGATGATGAAAATCTGTTACTTCGAATTTTGTTGACCAAGCGCTTCCATTTCGGTGACCACTCAGTGTTGGCCTACCTAAGAATCCGCGAGAACTTTCGCGCATGATTCCGCCACTCTGGCTTTGATCAAATGCACTATTTGCAATGGATGGTCGTTGAGCAAGTTCAACGTGGGCGATATCTCCAGTGAGTGGTGCGCCCCAATGCCTAATAAGTAGCGCGCCATCGACAACTTCGCAGAGCAATGAGCTATGCGCCGTGCCTAAAAGTGCTCTTTGCTTGCTCACAAAGGTAGAGTATCGACACTATGGGTGCGAGTAAAAGATTAGAAGCTGGCATAACGCGTAATGATCGCGAAATGGCTGATGGGCGCACTATTCGCTACTACGACACTCAAGGGCAAGCTCGAAATATTGCAGATCAGCGACCAGTTGAAGAACAACCTGGAATCGGCGAACTTCGTTTAGATCCATTAGTCAACGAATGGGTTGTCATGGCTGCGCATCGACAAGGCCGAATATTTTTACCGCCGAAAGAATTATGTCCACTATGTGCAACGCACGCAGATTTACTGACAGAAATTCCTGAAAGTGATTATGAAGTTGTTGTCTTTGATAACCGATCTCCATCACTTCGACCACCTCTTGGAGACTGGGCACTTCCTGACTTAGTTGGTCCAGATACAGATGCTGGTACAAGTGCTGGAAAGTGCGAAGTTATTTGTTTCACTGCCGATCATGGACAATCTTTCAAAGATCTAACACCTGCGCGTGTGCGTGTACTAATAGAGGCTTGGCAAGATCGAGTTCGCGAACTTTCGAAGGAAAGCTTTATCGAACATATTGCACCTTTTGAAAATCGCGGTGAAGAAATTGGCGTAACACTTGCACATCCTCATGGACAAATTTATGCATATTCATATCTACCTCCACGAGTTGAAAAAATGCTCAAGGCAGCCTCGGATTTCAACTCTAAAACTGGCAAGAATTTATTTGATGAAGTTGTGGCGCGTGAAATTCGCGATGAAGAGCGCATTGTTGCGCGCAACTCAGAGTGGATAGCTTTTGTACCCTATGCCGCTCGTTACCCCTTTGAAATACATGTAGCGCCACTCAAGCCAGTTGCAGATTTAGCAGAGCTATCGGTTGAACAAAGTGATGCATTTCCAGAAGTTGCACTTGAAGTAATGAAAAGACTCGATGGCGTATTCGGAATTGAAATGGCTTATATTGCTGCGTGGCATCAAGCACCAGTGCGTGTTGGCCGCGATCTACTTCGCCTACATTGGCAAATAACAAGCGTTCGTCGAGCTCCGGGAAAATTGAAATACCTTGCAGGCTCTGAATCTGCAATGGGTGCTTTTATTATGGATATGAAGCCAGAACAATCGGCTGGTCAATTACGCGATGTGAAAATATAACAATGCGCGTATTAGTTACTGGTGGCGCGGGTTATATTGGTTCTACAGCTGTAGATATTCTTACTACGCAGGGTTATGAAGTAAGTGTCTTCGATGATTGCAGTACCGGACATGGCGACAACGTACCTACGGGAATTACATTTATACAAGGTTCGCTACTAAATCGCTCCGAAATTGCGCAAGCGCTCAAAGGTTGCGATGCAGTGATGCATTTTGCGGGTAAATCACTCGTGGGTGAATCAGTTGAAAAACCAGAACTCTATTGGAGCGTCAATGTGGGCGGTACTCGCAATCTTTTAGATGAGATGCGCGTTGCCAGAATTTCGAAGTTGATCTTTTCATCGTCGGCGGCAACATATGGTGAGCCTGAAGTTCTACCAATTCTTGAAAGTGCATCCAATAAACCAACAAATGCTTACGGTGCTACAAAGTTAGCTGTCGATGCGATGATTACCGATGAAGCCCGCGGTCACGGTTTATCTGCTGCTTCCTTGCGCTATTTCAATGTCGCAGGTGCATTGAAATCAACTCGCGGGTGGCTGACCGAGCGACATAACCCTGAAACACATTTGATTCCCAATGTTTTGCGTAGCACACCCGCAAATCCTGTAAAGATTTTCGGCAGTGATTGGCCAACAAAAGATGGAACCTGCATTCGTGATTATGTGCACGTAGTTGATCTCATTGATGCACATATCAAAGCACTCAATTCACTTAGTAAGCCAGGACATGAAATTTTCAATCTAGGTTCTGGCGGTGGCTATTCAGTGCGTGAAGTTATTGCTGCAGCATCTGATGCAATTGGATCACAAATTCCATTTATTGATTCACCGCGACGAGCCGGAGATCCCGCAGTACTTATTGCAGATATATCTAAAGCAAAACGAGTACTTGGGTGGGAACCTACGAGAAATCTCGAAGCAATGGTTTCAGATACCCTCGCATCTTTTGGATAAGAATGAATTCGATATCTACGCTCTTTGAAAAAACTTACGGGCACTCCCCTGATATTTGTGCAAGTGCACCTGGACGCGTAAATCTCATTGGTGAACATATTGATTACAGCGAAGGATTTGTACTCCCCTTTGCAATCAACGACTGCACCGAGGTTGCTATTGCAAGAACAAATGACACGGTAATCAAAATTGCCTCGGTTCAGCGAAAGAGTGAAGTTTTATCAATTGCGCTCTCCGATATCTCTCCCGCACTCACAGGTGATTGGGAGCGCTATGTTCTCGGCGTTATTTGGTCTCTCGGAATCACTTCAGGCCTGGAAATAATTGTTGACGGAAAAGTTCCACTCGGTGCCGGACTTTCATCTTCTGCAGCCCTCGAAGCAAGTGTTGCAACCGCACTCAATTCACTTTTTTCATTAGGTCACGATCTGCCAACGCTTGCACGTCTGTGCCAGAGAGCTGAAAATGTTTATGTTGGAATGCCGTGTGGAATTATGGATCAATCTGTTTCCTTGATGGCAAATAAAGGCAGCGCGCTACTACTTGATTGTCGCGATCTCACAACAAGAAATATTGCATTTGATGTTGCATCGCACGGACTCGAACTACTTATTATTGATACGCAAGCACATCATGAATTAGTAGATGGTGGCTACGCCGAACGGCGTGCCTCCTGCGATGAGGTTGTTGCCCAATTCAATATCATCTCTATGAGGCATCTGACTATGGCCCAATTAGATTCAAAGAAAGCCGAAATTTCA
This sequence comes from uncultured Actinomycetes bacterium, assembly GCA_903858325.1. Classification (GTDB taxonomy): domain Bacteria; phylum Actinomycetota; class Actinomycetes; order Nanopelagicales; family Nanopelagicaceae; genus Planktophila. Next base: position 8,529 of record CAIOIJ010000133.1, on the reverse strand, counting down.
CCTACCCAATACATCAGAGCACGTCATGCGGTAACAGAAATAGCAAGAGTCATGGATGCAGTGGTTGCTTTAGAAAAAAGTGACTTCGCAGAACTGGGAAAACTAATCAACGCTTCGCATGCATCGCTTCGAGATGACTACACAGTTTCGTGCCCAGAACTAGATTGCGCAGTGGATGCCGCAATTGCTGCCGGCGCACTTGGTGCACGAATGGTTGGCGGAGGTTTTGGTGGCAGCGCAATTGCGCTTGTGAAAGCGGAAAATGTTGCAGATACCAAGATTGAGATTCAACGCGCATTCGAAAAAGCAGGCTACAAAGCTCCCCGATTTTTTACTTCACTACCAAGTCAAGGCGCGCGAATTCTCTAACTATTCAACTGGTGTTACAGAAATAACTTCAACGCCCCCAATTGAGCCCAATACATCGAGCAAATCAGTGGGATCACTTCCTGGAACCGCAACAGTAATGTCATCGTAACCACGGCCATCTTCTGACTTCATGACGACGAGACCACGAATATCTCCACCAGCAGCGCCAATTGCAGAAGCAATCGTGCCCAGTGAACCAGGGCGATCAGGTAATGCGATCTTCAATCTAAAGAGGGCCATGAGTAAAACCTTACCCTCTCTCTATTTCAATCGCGTTACAGGCATCAGCTAGATGGCGTGGAGCCAAGAGTTACCTTGAAACTCTTCTGACCACCTGTTGGAAGGTCTACAACGACCGTAACAACGGCACCTGGTGCATATGAACGGATGCGCACAATGGCTGCCACTTGATCATTTGTTTTTACGCCATCGATAGAACGGATGATGGAGCCAACTGGAATGCCTGCTTTTTCGGCACCTTCACCTGGAGTGAGCTTGAGAATCTTTGCGCCAACGCCTGTGTATGTCGAATCTAGATTGACTCCAAGAACAGGTCTGGTTGATTTACCAGTAGCAATAATTTCATCAATGACTCGCTTTGCTTCATTGATTGGGATTGAAAAACCAAGTCCAATACTTCCTGTTGTTCCACCACTGGAAAGCGATGCAATTGCAGAGTTCACACCGATGATTCGACCTTGCGAATCTACAAGTGCACCTCCAGAGTTACCTGGATTGATTGCTGCATCTGTCTGGATTGCATCAACATAGGACTCGGCACCAACAGCACCTGTTGTAACAGGGCGATTAAGTGCAGAAATGATTCCACTCGTTACTGTGCTTGCAAGACCGAGTGGCGAACCAATTGCAATTACCGGATCGCCGACGCTTACTTTCGAAGAGTCTCCAATTGCAATTACTGGAAGATTTCCACGTTGTACTTCAATTACGGCAAGGTCATAGTTTGAATCTCGACCCACAATTTTTGCATCGATAAGGTCGCCATTGAGTAGTTCAACTGAAATTGTTCCTGATGTTGCTGCAGATTCAACAACGTGATTATTTGTAATAATGTAGCTCGAAGTTGCGTTTGTCTTATAAATAGAGCCCGAACCTGTGCCACTACCTGAAGTTGCCGTAACTTCAATTGATACGACTGAAGGAGTTACTGCGGCAGCAATATTTTTAACATTCATTCCACCGGAGCTGAGATCAACAAGGGTGCGTGTTTTGATACATGTGCCATCGCTTGATAAATACAGTGCTTGCGTACGATTATCTACACAGGCTTTTAGTGAAGGCGAGCTATTGGTCGCCGCAGTTGCAATGCCACCAACGAGAGTTGCTCCTAATAAGAATCCGACGCCGACTTTAGCTACTGTTTTTCTCATACGAGAATCACCCAATCTCTTTCTATTTTAACTTTGATTTTTGTCAATGGTGCATTCGCTGGCCCCACAAGTACTTTGGCTCCATTGAATGGATCAAAAGCGGCGCCGTGACATGGGCAGGCGAGCTGCTTGTTCGAAGAGGAATAATCAACTGTGCAACCTTCATGGGTGCATGTCCTTGAGTATGCAAAAACTCCAGACTTAGTGCGGAAAAGAATTGCTTGTTCTCCCGATGCAAGCGCAAATTTATGATTGCCACCCACTGGAAGTTTGGTGAGCTTCACTAGTTTCTTATTAGCCGTGGATGCGGTTTTAGCGCCTGTAGCAGATGCTGAAGTTGAAAAAATCTTACCGATACCGCTAGTGATAACCGCTAACGCGCCAACACTTCCAACTCTCATGAAGCCACGTCGGTTTATAGAAAAATTCACAGTTGTTCTTCCTCCTGTTAGATATAAGAAATATGAAAGCCATAAAATTGCATATACGGAATCACTTGCTAAGAAATATGGCTTCACATGAAAACTACTTGCAAGCCACAAACCGACAGACATTGCGAAGCCACCAAAAGCAGCAGTTGTCGGTGCAATCCATAAGAGAGTTGCAAAGCCAATCGCAAACTCGCTCAAGAGAACAAAGATTCCAACAAATTGTGAATGTTCGATCATTTTGTTGAAAAGTGAACCTATGGGTGACTGCGATGCATACCCTGCTAATTGCGATCCAATATATGACGATGACCCTTTGGTGAGAAAACCACCATCTGTTGCTTTATCCCATCCTGCATATAGCCATGTCGCACCCAGCCATAGTCGGATCAAGCGGATATAGCTTGCCTGGCTACGCCATGAAGCGACTGATTTTCGAAGTGAAATTTGGATGGAACTCATACAGAGATAGTAAATCTTTTTGCTGGGAACTTCCTGCCTAGTTACTGAGAAGTGCCATATATGGCTCCCTGACTTGGATTCGAACCAAGAACCTGCCGGTTAACAGCCGGCTGCTCTGCCATTGAGCTATCAGGGAATAAAGCGACTACATCCTGCGAACGCACACTCTAGCGCACGAGAGGCGCTGGGTCGAAATCAGCTACAAGCCACCCAGGGCAACATCATGGAGAGTTCTTCTGGCACTTTCCAACGCTACAAGTGAGGCGAAAGCGGCATTGTATTCAATCTCATTTTCCACTGGATTGAGTCGCTGGAGGCTCGACTTCAATTCGGCGATTGCCCGGGAAATAGCGACTTCACGCAATCTGGCAACGATGCTTGCAACATAATGATTGGGAACTTTTCCATCTGATCTAATTGGTTCCACTGCTAATTCTGTAAATAGCGCTTTCATATTTTCATTCTCGATCATTTCAATTGTGAGTGCGCCATCTGGTGCCTTTGCATCAATCACAGTACGCATCTCGCGATATGCAGGGTGCGTAAATGCTGTGGCTTCGATTTCTTTCCATAAAATATTTTCTTCGCCGAAAAGTTTTGCTTCTTGAATTCTTGTCTTTAGCACTTCGCGTTCCAAAATAAGTCGTGCCTCATTAGGATCTGGACGCCACGCATTATCAATTGGAGAATCTGCAACTTCGCTACTTTGAGTTACTGGACGATTCTTAGCACCTTGTGCAACTGCCGATGAGACTATTTCAACTTCTACTCCAAGCCATCCCGCCAGCAAACGTGTGTATTCAGGGCGAAGAGACTTATCGCGAATCTGTGCAACGAGTGGCGCTGCTGCATTGAGTGCATTGACGCGACCTTCTGCAGTATCTAATTTGTGATGTGCTAATTCTGCGCGAATTGCAAACTCAAAAAGTGGAACTCGACGAGCAATCAAATCACGCAGCGCAAGGTCACCTTTCTCTTGGCGAAGTTCGCAGGGGTCAAGACCATCAGGCTCAACTGCAACAAAAGTCTGCGTAACAAACTTTTGATCTTCTCCGAAAGCGCGTAGTGCCGCTTTTTGGCCAGCTGCATCGCCATCGAAAGTAAAAATAACTTCGCCTCTGAAGGAGTCATCATCCATCAGTAATCGACGCAAAATTCGAATATGGTCTGCGCCAAATGCTGTGCCGCACGTTGCGACTGCAGTTGTGATTCCAGCTAAGTGCGCCGCCATAACATCGGTGTATCCCTCAACAATGACAGCTTGGCGCTTCTTAGCAATCTCTTTCTTGGCAACATCTAGACCGTAAAGGACTTGGCTCTTCTTATAAATCGGCGTCTCTGAAGTATTGAGATACTTGGGACCTTGGTCTTCTTCATCACTTGCTAACTTGCGCGCGCCAAAACCGACAACATCTCCTGAAATATCGCGAATGGGCCACATGAGGCGATTGCGGAATTTATCTATCGGTCCGCGTTGTCCCATCTTTGAAAGTCCGCCAACTTCTAACTCTTCAATTGTGTAACCCATTGCGCGAAGATGTTTCGTTAGTGCATCCCATTCATCGGGTGCATAACCGACGCCAAATTGTTGGCATGCCGCTTTATCAAAACCTCGTTTAGTAAGTAATTCGCGCCCGTGCGCAGCTGCGGGAGATGTGTTGAGCTGTTCTTGATAAAACTTTGCAGCCTCTGCATGGGCCGAGATAAGTCGTGATCGCTGTCCAGCTGGTGCTGAAACTCCACTTGAGCCTTCTTCATAGCGAAGTGTGTAACCAATGCGATCTGCTAATCGCTCAACTGTTTCTGAAAAAGAAAGATGATCTATCTTCATAAGGAAAGCGATGACGTCGCCACCTGTTTGGCAACCAAAACAATGGAAATAACCTTTACTCGGCGTTACGTGAAATGACGGTGATTTTTCATCATGGAATGGGCACAAACCTTTTTTCTGTCCACCACCAGCGCTCTTGAGTTGAACATAATCGCCCACAACTTCATCAATCGGTGCGCGGTCACGGATGTATGCAACATCTTCATCCTTGATACGACCACTCATGAGTGCACCTTATCTAGAAGCGAGCAGACGTGCATGTAAGGCATAGGCACCCGGGTCAGTGAGAGCGGCAATTTGATCGATAACTACGCGTAAGCGCGCCGAATCATCGCTTGCTTCATCCCATGGCTTCTTGAAATAGGAATCTAATTCTTGCGCAGCACGCGAATAAAGCATTTCTACTAATTCGGTAATTATCACTTGCTGCTTTGCATATCTTTCCTGCGAATGCGCTGCATTGATGAGGTAGTGCCCAGCAACTGCTTTGAGGAAATCTACTTCAATGATTTGATCGCGCGGAACTTCTAAGTTTGCGCTGTAACGAGATAATTTTCCGGTGCCATGAATCTCACGCGTCTGCATTTCTGCAGCTAAAACAAAGCGTCCGATCAATTGACTTGTTGAATCTTTCAATCGCGCAAGACTGCGATGACTTCCATCGTAATAATGCGGCCACGCAGATAGCCCAGATAAACGATCAAGAGCATCGAGTGCTTCTTGCTGGGTAGCGCTACTTCCATATTGCTCAACCATGACAGTGTGCAAAATTGGTAAGTCTTCGCGGAAATTCTTCACACTCACTTGATTAGCGAAAATTGCATCTTCAAGGTCATGCACCGAATAAGCGCAATCATCAGACCAATCCATAATCTGAGCTTCAATGCACTTCTTACCTTCCGGTGCGCCTTTGCGCATCCACGTAAAGATTTCCAAATCATCATCGTAAACACCAAACTTGCGAGAGTTCTGCGAACTTGGCCATGGATATTTTGTTGCTGCATCTAGAGATGCACGTGTGAGGTTCAGGCCTACGCTATTTCCTTGCGCATCAACAGTCTTTGCCTCAAGTCGAATAAGCAATCGCAAAGATTGAGCATTTCCTTCAAAGCCGCCACAATCTTTTGAAACAATTGCCAAAGCTTCTTCACCATTGTGACCAAATGGCGGATGTCCTAAATCATGTGCCAAACATGCAGTGTCTTGCAGATCAGGATCAGCACCCAATGATTCTCCGAGTTCGCGACCAATTTGTGCACATTCAAGTGAATGAGAAAGTCTGGTGCGTTGAAAATCGTTCTCCCATGGAACAGCAACTTGCGTCTTTGCAGCTAATCGGCGCAGCGCCGCTGAATGAATAACGCGTGCACGATCGCGCATAAATTCAGTGCGTCCAGCACGCTTTGCTGGTTCGTCTAGAAAGCGCTCTTTGTCGCTCTCTGAATAATTGCCGTCATGCATCATTGCAATACCTTAGTGACAATATCTGCATTCGGTAAATGATCACTGATCTGAATACCTCGCCGCCCTACAGTTATATAGACAATATAGGCACCGGCTTCACGCAATAAATACTTGTAAGAAGAATTCGTTAGAGAATTTGGCCCGCTTTGTACAGGCGAGCATGTCGCAATTACACCTTGGTCATTTGCCATCGTTATAGCGCGGGCGCAGTGATATGGGTCGGTCACAATAATTACATCACTGACCATCCTCTTTTTCATGACTTCTACATATGCTTTGGTGCTCACCAATGTGTCACGACCAATTTCAATAGCAGTAATTTTCTTTGAAGAAATGCCATGAGTGCGTAACCAATATTTTCCAGATGCTGCTTCTGTCGTGCGATCTCCTGGTGCACCTGCGCCAACGGTGATGATCCTGGGTGCATAACCTAAATCAAAAATTCTTTTAGCTTCTTGTAAGCGAGCTTCTAGCGCTTCACCTGGTCGGCCATTGAGTTGTGCGGTTCCTAAAACAACAATGACATCACCATTTCGAACAACAGGATTATGCGCGCCTTGATAGACCTTGTATGCACCGTATGAAGGCAGAATCAGTGCGATAAGAATGAGCGTTGTAATGAGGCGACGTATCCAGCGAAATAGAAACATTATTTATCCACCTGAAAATGCATCTTCTAATTCAATTGAAACCATTTCATCGGGATCATTGAGCCAACCATCAGGAAGAGTTGGTGGACGGCCATGGCTAGTACGTCCACGAGGTTTTTCACCTACTTCAATCGGATATGGCTGATCAGTGAGTTGATCCAAAAGTTCGCGCATTTCGATAAGCGTTGAAACCATTCCGAATTTTCTACGCAATTCACTATGGACTCTAAAACCTTTGAGGTACCAAGCCATATGTTTGCGAAGGTCGCGCATTCCTCTATCTTCAGATTCGAAATATTCAACAATCAATTGGGCATGACGAAACATAATTTCTCGTACTTCAAAAAGCGTTGGAGTGATTCGTTTTTCTCCGCCACCAAAAGCTTCGACCAAATCGGTAAATAACCAAGGTCGGCCAAGGCATCCTCGGCCAACTACTACACCTGCACACCCAGTCTCTTTCACCATTGCAACGCCGTCGGCACCGCTCCAAATATCACCGTTACCAAGTACCGGGACTCCTGTTGGTGCTAAATGTTGAACTAAGCGAGAAATTGCAGACCAATCAGATTTACCTTCATACATTTGCTCTGCAGTGCGCGCATGCAGTGCAACCCAAGCAACCCCAATGTCGGCAGCAGATTTTGCGGCATCTAAATATGTGTGATGGTCGGTATCAATACCAATGCGCATTTTTACCGTTACTGGAATTCCAAAAGGTTTAGCTGCTTCAACGGCGGCGCCGACAATTGCACTAAAGAGTTTGCGCTTATAAGGAAGTGCTGCGCCTCCACCCTTGCGAGTAACTTTTGGAACAGGGCAACCAAAATTCATATCAATGTGATCGGCAAGATTTTCTTTACCAATCATTGTTACTGCAGCGCGCATCGTGTGCGGGTCAACGCTATATAGCTGCACTGATCGTGGCCATTCGCCAGGACCTGGAACTATCATTCGCAGAGTTTCTGGACGACGTTCTATGAGTGCGCGCGCAGTAACCATTTCGGAAACAAATAAGCCTGCACCTTGTTCGCGACAAAGCGTACGAAATGGTGCATTAGTGATTCCTGCCATCGGTGCAAGTACTACAGGTGGATCAATAAAGTGATCACCACTTGCAAGTGGCAGGCGAAGTGGTTCTAACAGCCGAGGAGTCGTGGCGCTAACCATGCTTCAACCTGATCGAGTGCGATGCGTTCTTGTGCCATCGTGTCACGATCGCGAATTGTCACTGCATGATCTTCAAGAGTTTCAAAATCAATAGTGATGCAATATGGCGTACCGATTTCATCTTGACGGCGATAACGACGTCCGATTGCACCAGCATCATCGAAATCGATATTCCAATTCTTGCGCAATTGCGTTGCGAGATCGCGTGCCATTGGTGATAGATCTGCATTGCGTGAAAGTGGCAACACAGCAACCTTAATCGGTGCGAGGCGGTGATCGAGTTTGAGTACAACTCGCTTCTCCATCTCGCCCTTGCTATTTGGTGCCTCGTCTTCTGTATATGCATCCATCAAGAAAGTTAGTGCGCAGCGATCGACACCGGCCGCTGGTTCGATAACAAATGGAGTCCAGCGTTCGCCCTTTTCTTGATCAAAGTAAGAAAGATCTTTACCTGATGCAGACGAATGTGCTTTGAGATCGAAATCAGTACGGTTTGCAATGCCTTCGAGCTCGCCCCATTCGGTTCCAGCAAATTCAAACTTATATTCAATATCTGCGGTGCGCTTTGAATAGTGCGATAACTTCTCTTTTGGATGATCAAAGATGCGAAGGCGTTCAGGATTAATGCCTAAATCTTTATACCAAGCCAAACGTGTGTCGATCCAATATTGATGCCAATCCTCATCGGTGCCTGGAACTACAAAGAATTCCATCTCCATCTGCTCGAATTCACGCGTACGGAAAATAAAGTTTCCTGGCGTAAT
>CAIOIJ010000132.1 GCA_903858325.1 uncultured Actinomycetes bacterium | reverse complement strand
CCAAACAAGATTGGTGTATTCGATGTTAGATGCGCCGAACTTTGTGGTCTGCTCCATGCATATATGCAAAATAAAGTTCACGTTGTAAGTCAGGCCGACTACGACGCATGGACTAAAACTCAAGCAACGATGGAGGCAGCAGCCTGATGACTACATTAACTAATCGTCCAGCCTCAGCTAATGCAGGACATAAGAAAGCTCTTATAGAGCGACTTAATTTCTTTACTGCCCTTGCACTCGGTGCAATCAGTGCAATCGTTGTATGGCGACTTGCGCTTCAATTCTTACCTCAAGATGCAGAAACAGCGCAATATTTCAATCGCGAAGACAAGATCACGCTTCTTTCGATGGTTGCTTGGTTTGTAGGCTTTATGACAGGAATTGGCGCGCTCATTGCGCCTTTCCGTTGGCTTACAGGTAAAGATCTTTCACACGATGAAAATATGTATTACGCCGGAAAAGATATGGGTGTAAAGCGCTATTTCCGTTATACAACAGACCACAAAGTTGTTGGCATTCAATATTTAGTAATCACAACTGTCATCTTCTTTATTGGTGGCGTGCTTGCAATGTTAATTCGTACCAACCTTGGGCACCCCGAGGGTGGTTGGATTCATCCTCAGGCTTATAACTCAATCGTTGGTACACACGGAATTGTAATGATTGTTGGAACCATCATCATGGTGACGGGACCATTTGGTAACTTCATCATGCCAATCATGATTGGTGCTCGCGACATGGCATTCCCTCGCTTGAATGCGCTGAGCTTCTGGTTAATTGTTGCCGCCGCTGTCCCATTGTTATGGGGTCAGTTCATCGGTGGAATCACAACAGGATGGTCTGCCTACAACCCACTCGCGTCACAAGCGCCATTGGGCATGGATGGTTACATCATGTATATCTGTATTTTTGCAATTTCAACAATGGTTGCAGGTGCAAATATCACAACAACAGTAATTCGTATGCGCGCAAAGGGAATGACCTGGAACCGCACACCAATTTTTATTTACGGAACTGTTGCATCAGTTGCACTCGCACTTCCTGCATTCCCAGTCTTCTTCTTGTCGCAGGTTTTGTCAGCAATGGATCGCGCACTTGGCACATCTTTCTATGACACAGCACATGGTGGAAGTGGTTGGTTATACGAAAACTTATTCTGGCTCATGGGCCACCCTGAGGTTTACGTCATTCTTATTCCTGCAGTAGCAGCGCTTATGGAGATGGCACCAGTCTTCTCACGTAATCCGCTCTTTAGTTTCAATCTTGCAGTAATGGGAATCGCTGGAATCTCTGGTCTCTCTGTTCTTGTATGGGCACACCATATGTACATCAGTGGTTGGGCACCATTACTCAATGCACCATTTATGTTGACTACCGAATTGATTTCGATACCAACAGGAATGCTCTTCTTGGTACTTGTCGGAACTCTGTGGCGCGGACGCATTTGGGTCACAATGCCAATGGCTTCGATTTTTGCATTGCTATGGAACTTTATGATCGGTGGAATTACTGGAATTTACCTTTCAGATGTTCCTGCCGATGCATTCCTCCACGGTTCAATGTATGTAACTGCGCACTTCCATTACACATTGATGGGTGCTGGTCTTACAGGCGCACTCGCTTCCCTTGTCTATTGGTTCCCAAAGATGACAGGAAGAATGTTCGATAAGAAGCTCAGCTGGATTTCTTTCTGGCTTACACAAATTGGTTTCAATATTGCATTTATCGGAATGTTTGCAGTTGGCCTTGCTGGTCAACCACGACGCGTTGAAGGCTATGCAGCAATCTTCAATCAAGGAAACTTGATTACAACAATTGGTGCATACATGATCATGGCAGGAATGCTGGTTCTACTTCACGGCTTGATCTCATCATGGCGTAGTGGAGTAAAAGCTCCGATGAATCCATGGCAAGCAAAGACTTTGGAATGGAGCGTTGCGAATCCAATTCCTCTTGAGAACTTCGACGTTCTCCCAACAGTTACATCAGATGCTTACGGATATGGAAAGGCAAAGTCATGAGCGTAGAAACACATGCACATCACGAACATCCTGATGTAGTTGGAAGTCGCAACCGTCTAGGAGTAATTCTTTTGATTGTTGCTGACGTTGCATTTGCACTCAGCATGATCTTTGTTTACTTCTATCTTCGTATGCAAAATGTCAACGATATGTGGCTTCCAGCTGCAACTGAAGAATCACCAGCGGTTACTGCACTTTCGAGTTCTTCGGGTTGGACAGTTACTGCTCTGATGGCAATTGGTTTACTTGCACATTTCTACGCACTCAAAGGCGTACGAGCAGGAAACCAAACACAGTTGAAGTTAGGTGGCCTTGTTGCCTTTATCTTCTCTGTTGTCGGACTTGTCTATCAGTTCAACACAATTGCTACAGCACCGTTTACATTTTCATCAGGTGCGTATGCATCATGTTTCTATATGTTGACGATCTTGAACTTCGTCCACATTGTTTTGACAGTATTTATCTCACTCGGCAATTGGAATCGTTCACGTTTAGGTATCTATAAAGCTGATCACTGGCATGTAGATATCGTCAATGTGTGGTGGATCTGGATGACTGTGTCATCATTGCTCGGTGCCTTCGCTCTCTCATTCACCTAAATCTAAAAGTAACTGGCTCAGCCTCTACATCGCCTTAGGCGTTGTCTGGGGCTGTTCCTTTATCTTCATAAAATTAGGTTTGGAATTCCTTACTCCTGTAGGCGTTGCTTTCGGACGTGTCTCACTCGGCGCACTCACGCTAGTTTTTTGGGCTCGCTATAAGAAGATTGCCCTTCCAACTGATAAAAAATTGTGGGCTCACCTTTGGGTTGTATCAATGCTGCTCAATGTGGTTCCCGGTGTTCTCTTCGCTCAAGCGGAAACGCAAGTAACTTCCATCCTTGCTGGAATCATCAATGCGGTAACACCTCTCATGACGCTGATTGCAATCATGATTGTATTTAGGGCAGAGAAACTAAAGAGTTTTCATATTATCGGTTTACTTCTTGGTTTTTTTGGAGTGCTAACGGTTCTCGGCGTATGGAATGGTTTGGGTGATAATCCAATCGGCGCAGTGCTTGCACTCTTGTTTGCAGTTACCTGCTATGGATTCTCTTTCCCATATACGCGCACATTTGTGTTTCCATATAAATTGCAACCAGAAGCACTTGCCGCGACACAAGTTTCACTTGGCGCAGTAACTTTATTGCCCTTCTATTTGATAGATGGAATTGCAAAAGACGAATATCGCCCAGGTCCCGTCTTTGCCATGATTGCACTTGGTGTTTTCGGAAGCGGATTTGCATATATATGGAACTTCAAAATCATGGCAGCTGCGGGTAGCGCAATTGCGAGCACCGTTACTTATGTAACGCCAGTGGTTGCAGTAATAGTAGGAATTATTTTCTTAGGTGAAGGCATTAGTTGGAATGAACCTGTCGGTGCGCTAGTAGTTCTATTAGGCGCTGCAATTGGGCAAGAGAGAATAAAAATTAGTCGATAATAAATGGCGCGCGGATGGGCCCTAGTTCAATACCCGCTGCTGCGTGATCTGTAACTTCACCGCGAGAAACTTGCGCGGCGTGAGCTTTATTGTGCCAACGTTCTTCAATTTTCCCGAAGCGCCACAGTAATAGAGCAACACTCCACACCACAGCAAAAGCCCCAACGATGAAATAGCCAGCGCTATTGAGATTGAAGGCCAATGCGTAATCCCAAAAACCACCACTGAGGTTGAGTTGATTTGCAAATACTTGGCAGAGTTCAAGCCCGCCAACAAATAGCGCTACTGAAACTGAAAGACCAGTAATGATGATGTTGTAATAAACCTTGCGCACTGGCTTAGAAAATGCCCAACCATATGCAAAGTTCATAAATGAGCCATCAATGGTGTCGAGCAAGCTCATTCCGCCAGCAAAGAAAAGGGGCAAAGAAATTATGGCCCACCAAGGCAACCCTGCAATGACAGATGAACCAGCAAGAACAAGTAAACCAATTTCAGTTGCAGTATCGAAACCTAAACCAAAGAGGATGCCGAGTGGATACATTTTCCATGATGCATCAATACGGCGTGCAATAGGGCCGAAGAAACGCATAAGTAATCCACGTGAATTGAGATGCTTCTCTAACTCTTCTTCGTTATATAAACCTTTACGCATTTGAATAAAGACGCCAACAATCGAAACAAGAATGATGAGATTGAGAATTGCAATAAGCATCAAGAATGTTCCGCTAACAGTTGTACCGATCAAACCTGTGTAATGGTGCAATTTTGAGTTTTCATCTTTGAGCTGGCCACCGAGTGCCTTGATTCCAAAGTTCAATAAAATTGCTAAGAATGCAACAACGGATGAATGGCCAAGTGAGAAAAAGAAACCGACCGCAAGGGGGCGCTTTCCTTCAGACATAAGTTTTCGTGTGGTGTTATCGATTGCGCTGATGTGGTCGGCATCGAATGCATGGCGCATTCCTAATGTGTAAGCCAATGCGGCGGTACCCCAACCGAAGAGAGAGCCATCGCTGAGTTCGTAGTTACCACTCGTTGCGCGCCACATAAGAAGGGCGCCAGAAATATGTAGGAAGGCGATGACGCCAAACATCGCAGCCATACGGCGCCACTCATCATGTGTCAGGCGATCGCGCAGAGGAATCTTGGGAACATTCTTGATAATCGTGTTCACGAAAGACTCCTCTCTACTTGCAAATCATTTGCAAGTAGAAGGGTAAAGCACTGATTCCTGAGCGTCCACTCGAAATAGGGCGGTATGGTCACGTCTATGAGGCGCCTGCTCGCTCTAATACTGCTCATGGGGCTAATGCCTGCGCCTGCGGTAGCGAACCCTGAATGCGGCTGGGATACGCAGTCTGGCTGGGTAGCGCGT
>CAIOIJ010000131.1 GCA_903858325.1 uncultured Actinomycetes bacterium | reverse complement strand
TTTCTTGCGTGCCCCCAACGGGATTCGAACCCGTGTTACCGCCGTGAAAGGGCGATGTCCTAGGCCCCTAGACGATGGGGACGTTTGAGGCTCACGAATCGTACCTTGCGCGCACTGTGCAACCAAACTCGATTATTTATATGAGAGGAATTAGGCGCTAAAGGTGAGCAATCTCAATCAAATGGCGCAAAATCAAGGCCTAGAGAAGTGCCCACTGAACGCTGATTCCAACAGATACATCTTGCTGGCCAAGATCAATTTCGGTGGCGCCAGTATCTGCAGATTTTGCCATTGCAAGCATTGGAACATAATTTGTTGGCGAAGAATTTTCAGTTAGATAAATAACTTTACCAAGCTTTACTCCGAGCAATGAGGCATAAGAAGCAGCTTTCGCTTTAGCTTTCTTTACTGCATCAGTGCGAGCAGAAAGCGTTGCTTTAGTTGTGTCCACAATAAATGGAGTAACGCCATTGACCTGCAGGCTATCTCCGCCGGCAGCAACAACTGCATCAACAATTGCACCAGCGCTCTTTGCATTGCGAATAGTGATTACAAAACTTTGTGCAGCACGGTAGCCAACTAGTGACTGACCTTTATCTTGCGTGTAGTTATATTCTGGATAAACAGTGACGCTCTGGCTAGCAATATCTTTCGAGTCAACGAGGGCAGTCTTGAGTGCGGCACGAACTGCACTTGCTGCTGTTGCAGCCTCAGCTAATGTACTCTTGTTGCTACCTGATACAACAGAGACAGTTGCATTGAGTCGTACTGCATCGGGAGCAACTTTGACGCTACCTTCGGAGTTCACTGTTATGTAGCGAGTAGCTGCAGTAGCAGTACTCGCGGGCATAGAAAGTGCGGCACCCCCCATAAGCGCAATAGCAATGGAAAGGGCGGCAATCTTCTGGAAGCGTGTGATTCTCATGTACTAAGTATTACTTATAACCTGTGAGAAACCTTAATCGCTGCCTTGCATGCAGTGTGAATAAAGCAACGAGTGATCTGAAATCATGCGAGTAAGTGAGAAATATTCACTTGCGCGCTTTTTACCTGCGGCGCCCATGGATGTGCGAAGGTCTGGGTCATTAGCCAAAACCTCAATCGCATCAGCAAGAGCTTCGGCACTTACGTGCGTAAGTAAGCCATTCACGCCATTTACAACGATGTCAGAGATAGAACCAACATTCGTTGCAACTATCGGTAGCCCGGCTTGAGCGGCTTGAATTAAAGTTAGTGGAATACCTTCGTTATCACTACACAAAATTGCAATATCACTCGCTGCCAATATTGCATCTGTATCGCTTCGCCACCCAAGGAATGTCATAGGCAGTTGATCATGGAGTGCGCGCTCTTTACTACTTTCAAAGAGTTCGCCCTCGCCTGCTACAAGGAAATGCACTTTGACTCCGCGAGCTTCAAGAAGTACTGCAACATCAATCAATCTATCTGGTCGCTTGATATAAGTAAGTCGGCCAATAAAAGTGCAATAAAGCGTTGCCGGATCTAAAGCTAATTCGGCGCGTTTTACTTTGCGATTTTCAGATTTTGGTTCTGGCAAACCAGGGAAGAAAACCAGGAATTTCTTGGCGCTTCCAATTCCAACAGCTAGCAAATCATTTTTTACAACATTACCGATTGCAATAATACGAAATGTAAACCAACCCAATATTCGTTCGGCTGCAATCATGATTGCGCGTTTGAATGAATTGAAATAGCCATGTAATAGGTGCCCATGAAAAGTATGAACTCGCTTCGCTTTGCCGCCTGCAACAATGGATGCAAGTCGACCAAGAACCCCAGCTTTTGCGGTGTGTGTATGAATGACATCAGGTTTGATTTTTCGGATCAGTTTTACAAGGGCAAAGAAAGAAGATAAATCCTTGAGAGGTGAAACAGAGCGACCAAGTGCGTTGATTCGAATCGCAGGAATATCGGTTGCAACAGTCTCAAGGTAATCGGCTTCATTATCGGCGCAGTAACCGGTGACCAATATTTGTTCATATTTGCTCTTATCGAGACCGCGCATTAGTTCGGCCACAATCACAGCAGGTCCACCAACATTCATGCGGGCAATTACCTGCATAATTTTGATAGGTGGGACAGCCGCGCTCATGTGCTTATCTTCTCGCAAAAAGCGCGATAATTGCTCCACATATGACGCCTTCGCAATTTGTATCTACATGCACAGCAGATGCCATAGACCAAGCAGCTGCGCAATTACGTGCTGGCTCACTTGTGGCATTCCCAACCGAAACTGTTTATGGACTTGGCGCCGATGCAACCAATGCAACGGCCGTTGCGCGAATTTATGAAGTCAAAGGTCGCCCGCAGGATCATCCGCTCATAGTTCATATTGCATCAATGAATGAAATAGATAAGTGGTGCAGCGATATCCCTGCATATGCAATTTTTTTAGCCCGCGATTTTTGGCCAGGACCCATGACGCTTATTTTAAAACGCTCACCACTTGCGCAAGATTTCATCACGGGCGGACAGGACACTGTTGGTCTCCGAGTTCCCAATCACACATTGGCACTTGCGCTTCTCAATTCATTCGCAAAAATTGGTGGCGCAGGAATTGCCGCCCCTAGTGCAAATCGGTTCGGTCATGTATCTCCAACAACGGCGCAAGCAGTTGAAGAAGAGATTGGTACATATTTACAATCGCAAGATCAAATCATGGATGGGGGAGCATCAGAAGTTGGTGTTGAATCAACGATTATTGATTGCACGCATGTAGCTCCACGAATATTGCGACCAGGGGCAATTACCGCACAGATGATTGAAGAATCCACAGGCCTAACTTTGGTAGAAAAAAGCGAAGATGAAATTCGCGTTAGTGGTTCATTAGAAAATCACTATTCACCACTTGCAAAAGTAATTTTGGATTCACCTGCAAAATCCGGAGAAGGCTTTATCGCACTTGCTGACATTCAAACTCCCGAAGGCGCAATTCGTTTAGCCACTCCTCGTGATGTCGATGAATATGCACGATTGCTTTATTCAGCCCTTCGCTCTGGAGATAGCCAAGGAATCTCTGTCATTGCCGTAATTGCACCCCTTGGTGACGGCCTGGCCGTGGCAATTAGGGATCGATTACTGCGTGCTTCACGCGGAAGATAGAGCCAAAAAACTCCGATACGATTCGCCTGCGACTTAGAGTATTGAAATGTAAGTGCGCAGTGGGGCCTATAGCTCAGTCGGTAGAGCAACGGACTTTTAATCCGTGGGTCGACGGTTCGAGCCCGTCTGGGCCCACCATCTAAAGTCACAGGTGAATCGCAGCAGATATCCCTCGTTACAAATTGCTTCACCGAGATAATAAGAAAATGAAGAGAAAAGTAGTTATTTCCCTTGCCCTTGTTTTATCTTCGCTCGCCGCAATACCTACGGCTTGGAGCGCAACAACGCTTTTGGGTTCAATAAGCGCCATAACCACAACACTTGATCAAGGCACCGTTACGGTAACTCCACCAACAACAAACTCACCAGGTGCATTTACTGTCTCATTTGATAACCCTGCGCTCGCAACCGCAAAAGGTTTAGTTGTAACTTTACTTGCACCGGGAACTACAAGAATTACATTTACTCAAGCGGCAAGCGGGGCATATTCAAGTGCAACGCGTACTGTTCAATTCTATGTTCGTCCCGGCACTCCTACATTAGGCGCCTTTGCATCAAAGACAGTTGGACTCAATACAGGTTCACTGACTCTCGTTGCACCGACTTCTTCTTCTAAAGGATCGTGGACATTTACTTCATCTGATGCGGCAATTGCAACTGTGAGCGGAACTAAAGTAACTCTGCTCGATGGCGGAAAAGTAACTATCACAGCTACCCAAGGCGCAACTGCTGAATGGCTCACTGCAAAAACAACGATGGAACTCACCGTTACTGCTGTGACGCCAACTCTTGGAACATTTACAAATATAACTTTGACAATTGATAGCATCGCAAAAGTTGACCTAACTCCACCTTCATCAAATTCTGTCGGCGGTTGGACTTTTACTTCGAGCACACCAGGGGTTGCGACAATTTCAGGGGTTACATTGACTCCGCTTCGTGCTGGAACAACAACAGTTACTGCAAAGCAATTACCATCGGGTGGCTATAGCTCAGCCAAAACAACGATGGTTGTCACAGTTCTTGCAGCTGATCCAACTGTTGGGTCACTCAACGATTTGACCATTATTCAAAGTGCTTCATCTTCACCATCTATTTCATTAGTTGTTCCTACTTCAAATTCAACTGGTGCCTGGGCGTTGACATCATCTGATGCAAAGGTTGCAACAATTGATGGAAATAATGCGCGAATCATCGCGCCAGGAAAGACAACAATTACTGCTCAGCAAGAGGCATCTGCAAAATTTGGTCCTTCAAAGCCAGTGACAATGACGCTCACAGTAAAGGGAACTCCTACTTATACGGCGCTATCTAATCTTGAAAAATTAGCGGGCGATCCAGATGTAGTGATTGCGAACCCTGCATCAAAATCTGATGGCGCGTGGACTTACATTTCAAGTGATACAAAAATTGCAACTATTTCGGGTAACACAATCAAATTGGGCGATGCTGGTTTAGTCACAATTACTTTGTCACAAGCAGCATCTGCATATTGGGTTGCAGGTATGACTCAATTTACAATTCGAGTATTAGGCGTGACTCCAACCATTGGAACATTTGATGCGCAATCAATTGCCGCAGAAGATGCGAGCGCGAAAATAAAGAATCCGACATCCAATTCTCCAGGTGCATGGACATACTCAGTGCTAGATGAAAAGGTAGCCAAGGTTGTCAATGGTTCCGTCGTTGGCGTTGCACCGGGTACCACAACACTTTCAGCAGTGCAGTCTCCTGGTGGAAAATATGGTCAATCAAATACTGTGCAGACAACGCTTACCGTTACCGCCAAAGTTACGGGTGCTACTCCAAAGCCAACAGTTTCTCCATCGGCATCACCAACTCCTAAACCAACTGCTTCGCCTTCTACAGGAAGTACAAGTATCAAAGTCTCTGTTTCGAAACGCATAATGACAATTGCTGTAGTCGGTTCAACTACGGGACTAAAGATCACAATCAATGGTGCTATTGCAAAGATCGGCAATAACACTGTGAAGTCAGGAAATAAAACTGTTCTTGCAACTGTGGGTACAAAAGTTATTTACATGAAAACTTTCAAGATTAAATAACTCTAAATCTCGTTCTCATCTTTTTCGAGCGCTGCAAGATCGGGCTTTGGAATCTGCGGGATATCTCCACGCATTAGCCTGCGCCATAAGTAGATAGCTATTCCAGCAAAAAGCGGCCATTCAAAGGTATAAACCCATGCGCGCCAATTACCGCTTTGCGCGCGGCCAAATTCGAACCAACCTGCCCAGATGCACAATGGAAATACAACGATCAAAGTAATTGTCAGAATTATTTTCTGTTTGTGTGATGGTTCGCCATTTGTCTTTTCTTTTGTCGGATCTAATTCATCACGAACCCATTGAGGCGCTTGAAACTCTTCTTCATTCATTATTCGAAATCCTTTATTAACTTCTGCTCTGCGGCAATCTCAGCATCAACTTCGATAGAGCGGCGTTCTTCTGACTTTATCCAGTGATACACAGCAAAAGCCATCCAGATTGTGTCAATAATCATTGCACCAGACCACATCAGCGATCCTCCGCGACGTTGATCAGTGAGCGTGTACATATCGTTGTAAAGCGAACCAGGATTTGTATAGATAAAGAAACCAGTCAGAGTTTCAGGGACCATCATTAGAAATAAAGAGATAACCGAAAATGCTGGTGACATTCTGCGGTTTGATAGGTTTCTGTCTAAGAGATTGAAATAAAAGAGATATGGCAAGACTATGTACAACGGAACTTCGATAAATGTATGAGTCCACGGATTATTCATAATGAAATTGTGTGGTGCAGGTAGGTGCACACCAATCATGAGAGCTGCATATAAAAGCCAACTAATCCATGGATTTGTCAGTGTGAGGAAAATGCGATTAGTTGGATGAAAAGTTGAAGGCGTGCCAAGAACAAGTAGCGGACCACTGAGCATCATCAAAGTAATGTGTTGAGTCATATGTAGTGAGAAGTAATCCATCGCGCGAGCGCCAACGGGAGTGACCACGACGGCGAGAATTGTTGCGATGCCCGAGAAGAAAAATATTTGCTGTCGAAGCGATACCGAATACTCAGGTGATTTTGTATTCCTTATATATAGATAGCAAAGCAACGCCAGAGGGATAAGGATTTCAGGGGCAAGTTGCCACGATCCCCAGATACTTACTTCGTGATGATGCATCTCCATAATGCAGGCAGGGTAGCCCTGAAAATACGGCTGGCGATATAAAAATGGCAGAAAAATTTCATTATTCAGGCTGAGTGCTAGCCCTCAGGGAGTAATTCACCCCTCCTATGTGCTTCCTATTTGCAACTACTGAGCGTACCCTCCTGTGAATGGGCTCACACTTCGGTGTGAGTTTTCTGTATCCACCTATATATAAGGGGCGTAGATGAATAAGCGGATTCTCGCTGCATTTGGAACCGTGATCCTTGGCGCAGCAGTTATCGCCGGAATCGGTACGTATGTGGCATCGGCGAAGAACGATTCGCGAGTAATGCAGGCAACTGCGGCAGGCACAATGGAAACTCCGCAAGGAACGCTGCCTCATTACACACTCGATATTTCATCTTACCCAGACAGCATGGCGGGTAGCCACGGAAAAGATGGTGGAGCACATCCTGGTTATGTCACATATGGACCAGTGACAAATTTTGAAGTTCCCGCACATTCAGCTCTCACAATTACTATCACGAATTATGACGGTGGTGAAAGTTTGAACAACGACTTCTTCGGAAAAGTTCGCGGAACAATCGATGGCACAGCAACATTGAATGGAGAAGTTATACGCTCAATTTCTCCAGACACAGTTGGGCACACTTTTACAGTTCACGGAATGGCAAATCAGAATCAAGAACTTTTCTTTAGCGTTCCTCTCAAAGCAGTGCCAGAAGAGGAAATGCCTGAAGAGGGTTATACGCAGAATCCGCAAGTTACAACTTTCACAGTGATCACAGGCGATGCTGGTGAATACATTTGGAATTGTGAATATCCATGTGGCGACGGCACCATTGCAAAATTTGGTGCAGCAATGTCAACCATGGGTTATATGTCCGGTCACTTCAACGTCGTGGATAAGTAAGGAGCGCCGACATGTCACTAGATACTCAGAAGAGCCCACAATGGTGGAAGAAAAAAGATGTTAAGCAAACATTTATTTTATGGTTAATCCTCACTCCAATTATTGGTTATGTAGGAGCAACTGCTCAGACTCGACCAATAGGTGCGCCAGCTTCAGAAACAATGGAGAGCGTCATAACATTGATCAAGGTCTTTACGTGGGCAGCCTCACCAGTTGCAGCTCTTGTAGCGGCATTGTGTATTACAACATTGATGAGCAAGCGCCATTATGGAGATAATCCACCTCCAGAGGCAGATAATGAAGTGCGAAACTCTCCTCGCACTGCCGCGCTATGGATAGTTATTTCTACTTTGCTCTGTCTCTTTGCACTCATCACCGGACTCGTCGTTCTGCAAAAAGATGCAGAAGCTGTCACTGATGCCGCTGCAATGGATATCAATGTCACAGGCCAGCAGTGGGTATGGAATTACGACTATCCCAATGGCGCTCGCAGCGATGTTCTTTACTTACCCGTAAACAAGCCAGTTGTTTTTCATATTACAAGCGTTGATGTAAAGCACTCATTCTGGGTTGTCCAAATGGGAATTAAGATGGATGCAAATCCAGGGTATATAACCGAGACGGCAGTAACTCCAAACAAGATTGGTGTATTCGATGTTAGATGCGCCGAACTTTGTGGTCTGCTCCATGCATATATGCAAAATAAAGTTCACGTTGTAAGTCAGGCCGACTACGACGCATGGACTAAAACTCAAGCAACGATGGAGGCAGCA
>CAIOIJ010000130.1 GCA_903858325.1 uncultured Actinomycetes bacterium | reverse complement strand
CGTCCTATCAAGACGTATTCAGGTGGAATGCGCCGCCGTCTAGATTTAGCAGCATCACTCATTGTCCGGCCAAAAGTTCTTTTCTTAGATGAGCCAACTACTGGGCTCGATCCACGTGGCCGTCAAGAGATGTGGGGAGTTATTGAAGAGCTAGTAAAAGATGGCGTAACTCTTTTGCTGACAACACAATATTTGGAAGAAGCGGATCAATTAGCTGATGAAATTGCTGTTATTGATCACGGAAAAGTTATTGCTCGAGGAACATCTGATGTACTCAAGAAGCAAGTCGGTGGAGAGCGCTTAGAAGTAGTAGTAGAAAGTGCACACATCAAAACAACTATGGATATTGTTGCAAAAGTTAGCGGAGATAAAGTTTCACTCGATGAAGCACTTCGCCAAATCAGCGCCCCTGTATCAACCGGTGCGACAGCTCTTATTGAAGTTTTGAGAGCCCTCGATGTTGCAGGAATTCATCCATTAGATGTGGGCCTGAAGCGTCCTTCACTCGATGATGTATTTATGTCACTTACTGGCCACGTTGCAGAGGAAATTGTTACTGTGCCAGAAACTGGCAAGAAGAAAGGGAGAAAGTAATGAAAAATGCAATCTCTGATGCACTAGTTATTACCAAGCGCCAGCTACTTCAATTAGCTCGAGTTCCTGAAGTGCTTATTTTTTCAACTATTCAGCCCGTAATGTTCGTTCTTCTCTTTAGATATGTATTTGGTGGTTCAATTTCTACTGGCCAGCCAGGGGGATATGTACAGCTATTGATGCCAGGAATCTTTGTGCAAACCGTTGCTTTTACTTTGGCAGCAACAGCATCAGGTCTTGCCGAAGATATGGGCAAGGGTTTGATTGATCGTTTTAGATCACTTCCTATTTCTCGCTCAGCACTCGTGGTTGGTCGAACACTTGGGGATTCATTACTCAATATTGTGGTTTTGGCAGTGATGGGCGCTGCGGGATATGTAGTGGGCTGGCGTCCAACTTCTGGTCTACCAAAAGTGCTGCTCGCTTTCTTATTCTTACTTCTTTTTGGTTATGCACTTTCTTGGACAGGTATCTTTGCTGGACTTTCAGCACGTGATGCTCGCGTAGTTCAAAACATGAGTTTTATGATTACATTTCCACTGACATTCTTATCGAATGCATTCGCGCCAACAACTGGCATGCCGCGTGCATTGCAGTATTTCGCTGAATGGAATCCTGTATCAACAATGGTTGCCGCATGCCGTGAACTCTTTGGTGTTGAGAACCAATTTGGGGCAACAGCTGGATCTTTTCCCAGCGAGAACCCACTTGCAATGTCATTGATTTATATGGTTCTTATAATGGCAATTTTCGTACCACTAAGCGTTCGAAAGTATAAAAACTCAAGCAAGTAGTACTAGTAATTCTCCACTGATTTGATAACTACTATAATTTCTTTGCCGCTTGGTGCTTTGAACGAAACGGTATCGCCAATTTTTGCACCTAAGACAGCAGCGCCAAGTGGTGACTTTTCGCTATAAACATCGAGGTCGCCACTAGAAATTTCGCGCGAACCTAGCAAAAACTTAGATTCATCTCCTGCAATATCGGCTGTGACAATCATGCCCGCACCGACTAAGCCATCAGCACTTGCTGGTGGAGTTCCGATGTGTGCGTTATCGAGCATATGAATAAGTTGTTTGATTCGAGCTTCAATCTTTCCTTGCTCTTCGCGAGCTGCGTGATAGCCGCCATTTTCTTTTAGATCACCTTCGGCGCGCGCAGCTTCAATTTTGCGCACAACATCGACTCTCGCCTCATTTGTAAGATGATCGAGCTCGCTGCGCAAACGATCGGCAGCTTCCTGAGTAAGCCATGTCTGTGAACTCATAAGGGATAAAGGTACCTGATTAGTCACTTTCGCGACATCGGACTACATCTGCATTAACGGCTGGACCGCGCGTAGGAATGAGCGTGATTCGCTCACTTTTCGATTTTCCTGCAGGTATTACTTCATCAATTTGGCCAACTACATTCTTATCTATATCTCGCGCAACTAAAGTGCATGTAAATGGAGTCTGCGCGACGCGACGTTCTAGCGAGTATCTAATTGAAATCTCTTTTTCACTTGTAATCGAAAATGAAATCAGGGTGCTTCTATATGGTGGATTGGCATGATGTAGTCCAGCCCATATCAACCAGGTGATACCCAGAAGCGCAAAAACTATTGCAGGAATCTGCCATTTACTTCTTGGGCGCACCCCGTATCGATCATCGTATGAAAATGGCGCCTCAGATTGCATGGCATGATTATGGCATGCAAAAAGATGTAGATATGGGTTCAGCTGGCTCAGTCACTGTTGCGATATTGATTCTCGCAGTCGTCTTTCTACTTCGCAGTTTTTATAAGCGCTATAACCGTATGACTGAGCGCGAGAATGAAACCAACGACTAATCGTATTTTCAAATTTATTGGCCAAGCCTTTGCGGTGCTTATCGTTGTTTCGATTTTTATAAGTCTTGGTTTCTGGCAATTAGATAGAGCTCGAGATCTGAAGAACTCTCTTTCAGTAAATACCCACGCTGTAGTTGCACCTGTTTCACTTACGAGTGTGGCCAAACCCCTGGAGTCTCTTGGAATAGAAGGTATAAATACCAATGTGATAGCAACTGGAAATTATGTTGCTAACTACAAGATTCCTAATCAGAAGGATTCAAATGGAAAAATTTCTGATTGGGAGGGTGCACTCCTCCAAGTCAATACATCGGATGCAATTTTGGTTTTACGTGGACTATGGTCAGATCGATTGAAATATCCAGATGTTGCAATGTCGACCAAAGTTAGCGTCACAGGAATTTTGACTCCACATCAAAATGATGACCATGCAATCAATGGCCCCGGAGTAATTTCGCGATTAGATAGTTCGGTACTTGTCTCCACCACAGATCTCAATCTCTACGATGGATTTATCAATGCAATTGATGAGAACACAAGCATGGGCCATTTAGATAGAGATCGAATTTCATTTGCCGCCACCTCCAATCCACGAATCCCTGGGTATTACTGGCAGCACCTTTCGTATGTGGTGATTTGGTGGCTCATGGCAGCGGTGGTGCTTTACCTTCCGCTATATCAACGTAGAGTAAGAGCATGAAGAACGAAATCCTGCGCTTTCGCGTAATGGCGCTTATTGCCGGCGTAATGTCCCTCCTTCTCTGGTTTGTCTACTTGCCAGTGAAATATATTTTTGATGCACCAGGCTTACATTCAAGTACCGTCTGGATTCCGATGGTGCATGGTTATCTCTATCCCGTTTACGTACTTACAGCTATTCAATTCGCCATGAAAGCCAAGTGGCCATTGATGAAGATGCTCGGCCTGATTTTGGCTGGAACTTTGCCAGTGGCATCCATTGTTGCGGAGCGCCGCGTTGTTCGTACATATTCGTAAATTCATCAAATCTCTTCTCTATCCATTCTATGAATGGCGCATTGTCCGAGATCTAGATTTCACTAAAACTCCGCATCATGTCGGCGTCATTCTGGATGGAAATAGACGCTGGGCAAAAGCAAATCGCAATGAAGATGACCCAACCGATGTTGGAATTCGCAATAGCGCTCGCGGTCATAAAGCAGGAGCAAACAAGATTATTGAATTTCTTGGTTGGTGCGATGAGGCCGATGTACGAGTAGTTACATTGTGGCTACTTTCAACTGATAACTTCAAACGAAGTCAAGAAGAACTCAATGCCCTTTTGGTAATTATCGGAGAAACAGTTGATGAATTAGCAGCAACGGGTCGTTGGAATATCAAAGCTGTCGGTGCCCTTGATCTATTGCCGCAATGGTTAGCCACAAAACTTCAAAACCTCAAACCAATTCGCAACGATGGAGTAGAGGTAAATGTTGCAATTGGCTACGGGGGCCGACGAGAAATCGTAGATGCCGTCAAGAGTTATTTAGCTGATGAACAATCTCAAGGACACTCCATTAGCCAAGCGCAGGAGAAACTCTCAACAGATGAGATTTCAAAGTATCTCTACACCGCAGGACAACCAGATCCCGAACTCCTTATTCGTACTTCGGGGGAGCAGCGACTTGGCGGATTCTTATTGTGGCAAAGTGCTTTATCTGAGTTTTATTTTTGTGAGGCATATTGGCCAGACTTTAGAAGAGTTGATTTCTTACGTGCCCTGCGTGCATATTCTTTGAGACAGAGACGATTAGGAAGCTAAAAAGTAACGCAGAATTCTTTTTCACAATCTGCGTGTCGCGTTGGGTGTGAGCCCGGGTAGTTCTACCTTTTTCCTATCAGAAGCAATTACCGACTAGAACAATTACATTCGCTATCTGTTCGCGGATAGTCGAGGAATGAGAGAACAGGCCTTTGGCTTCTCACGCTCACTCTGGTAAAAAGACTTTCGTTCTCGACACGAGCGTTCTGCTCGCAGACCCTGGCGCGCTTCATAAATTTGCCGAACACGAAGTAATTATTCCTATTGCTGTTATTGGCGAATTAGAGACTAAGCGCGATCACCCAGAACTTGGCTATTTTGCGCGCGCAGCCCTGAGAGCACTCGATGATCTGCGAATTACCCATGGCCGCCTAGACCAGCCATTAGTTGTCACAGATGAAGGCGGCACGCTTTCAGTAGAACTCAACCACACTGATTTGAGCACACTGCCCCACGGTTTCTTGCGCGATGGCACCAACGATTCACGCATCTTGGCCATTGCAAAGAACCTCATGTCAGATGGAAAATATGTAGTCCTTGTGACCAAGGATTTACCTCTCCGAGTCAAAGCCTCATCGGTTGGCGTAGAGGCGCAGGAGTATTTAGCTGAACTTGTATCCAATAGCGGCTGGACAGGAATTGTCGAAATCAATGTTGGCTCGGCAACCATCGATGATCTTTACTCCAGTGATCGCGCCGATCATGAAAGTGCTCATGAGTTACCTGTTCATACCGGAGTGGTTCTGCACTCAGAACGCGGAAGTGCATTGGCGCGAGTTACACCAGATAAACAATTGCAATTAGTTCGAGGAGATCGCAGCGCTTTTGGACTTCATGGCAGAAGCGCCGAACAGAGAATCGCACTCGATCTTTTGCTCGATAACGAAATCGGCATCGTCTCACTCGGCGGCCGCGCCGGAACCGGTAAAAGTGCGCTCGCACTTTGCGCAGGACTTGAAGCGGTGATGGAGAAACGCCTCCATAAGAAGGTAGTTATTTTCCGCCCCCTCTATCCAGTGGGTGGCCAAGAGCTGGGTTACCTTCCTGGCAGCGAAAACGAAAAAATGTCGCCATGGGCTCAAGCCGTCTTTGACACTTTGGGCGCACTCGTTAGCCAACCTGTCATTGACGAAATTATCGATCGCGGACTTATTGAAGTTCTGCCCCTTACTCATATCCGCGGCCGATCACTTCATGACTCGTATGTCATTGTCGATGAGGCCCAATCCCTTGAACGCGGAGTTCTCCTCACCGTCCTTTCCAGAATTGGCCAAGGTTCGCGCGTTGTCCTCACTCACGATGTTGCCCAACGCGATAACTTACGCGTTGGTCGCCATGATGGTGTGGTCGCAGTCGTTGAAACTCTCAAAGGTCACCCGCTCTTTGCCCACATCACTCTGACCCGCAGCGAGCGCTCGCCCATTGCAGCACTCGTCACCGAAATGCTTGAGGGGCCAGGCCCCGTTTAGCCCAAAGAGAAACATCACAGCGACAAATCGGACATTTTCTATTCCATAGTTACTGACCTGCACTTTTACCTATCCACATATCCTGTGAATCTATAAAAATAGTGACTCGCGCCTATTTAGATTTGCCCGAGCGCCACCATTTTGCCACTCTAAAGACCTTCCCCAGCGCCTTGAGCCTCTCTCCACCCGGAAATGAGGCAGATGCGCTTTGAGAAAAAAACGAGGGTGAGAAGGAAGGAGGAGGTAATGAAGAAGATAGAGATCACGCTAAGTAATAAGTTCGTAGCGCCATGGATCGTTATTGCCTCCATGCTCTTCTTGGCAACGGCGCAACCAAGTGCCTATGGCCTCGAGTTTCCAATGACTACCCACCTTGCTCTGCCTGACCAGATCGAAGAGCGCGCATTTGCAGCAGCTCCCGAAAGTACAGATGCGGTCTATGGCGGTTTTAGTTTGAAGGCATCATCGAAGAGCACCCTCTTCTCAAGTGAATTAGCTCTTGTCTCGACAATGAGTAAGCAAGTTGAAATGGCTAGAACTCAGATGGGTGCCAAGAAGGTCGCAAAGACAATTCTCATGGATGAGTACGGCTATGGCGATGCGGAATATGCCTGCCTCAATCACCTTTGGATGAAAGAGAGCCACTGGAATTACAAGGCGCATAATTATCGCTCAGGTGCACACGGAATTGCTCAAGCGCTACCTGCAGTAAAGATGGAAGTCATTGCAACTGATTGGCGCACAAATCCTGTTACCCAGATTCGATGGGGAATTCGCTATATCGATATTCGCTATGACACCCCGTGCAAAGCGTGGGCTAAATGGAAGCGCAGCCACTTCTACTAAAAATTAGTTAGGTCGAGTTCCAATACTCATCGGCTTACTGGTCTCGGCAAAGAAATCATTTCCTTTATCGTCGACAACAATAAATGCTGGAAAATCGACAACATCAATTTTCCATACAGCTTCCATACCTAATTCTTCAAAATCCAGAACTTCAACTTTCTTAATGCAGTCCT
>CAIOIJ010000129.1 GCA_903858325.1 uncultured Actinomycetes bacterium | reverse complement strand
GTTTCGGCCTCTGTTATGGCTTTGTTTAAATAGATTGCATTGAATTCTCTTTTTTCAGTCCATTCTTCAACTTTCTTTAACTGTTCAACACC
Source organism: uncultured Actinomycetes bacterium (assembly GCA_903858325.1). Taxonomy (GTDB): domain Bacteria; phylum Actinomycetota; class Actinomycetes; order Nanopelagicales; family Nanopelagicaceae; genus Planktophila. The sequence continues at coordinate 1,964 of CAIOIJ010000129.1, read as the reverse complement.
AATAGCAGCGTGGATGTCCGACATTCTGAAGTTATGGCCTGCTATTTCGTTGTGATAACGCTTTTCCATCCCTTGATTTCTAATCAGGCGTGCATTTCTGGAATGAGCAGCATCTTTATAGACCACCATTCCGCCTTCACCGCTAGTCATATTCTTGGTCGGATAAAAAGAAAACACTGCAACATCACCAAAAGTACCCGCGGTCTGGCCGTCGATGGCTGATAAATGTGCTTGGGCAGCGTCTTCAATTATAAATAAATTATGTTTTTTGGCGACTTCAATGATGTGTTTCATGTCGGCGCAGAGACCATAAAGATGAACAGCCATAATTGCTTTGGTCTTTGGGGTTATGAGTGATTCGATCAATTTGAAATCTAAGTTAAATGTTTTTCGGTCGATATCGATAAAAACTGGTTTTGCACCACATAGCGCAATTGAATTTGCAGACGCAGCAAAGGTAAATGAAGGGACGATTACTTCATCACCCTGACCAATACCCAAAGACATAACTGCGGTTACAAGACCAGAAGTGCCTGAATTCACCGCTACACAATCTCGATCACCAACAAACTTGGAAAAACTAGATTCAAATTCTGCTACTACAGGACCTTGAGCTAAGTTTCCTGAATTAAGAACTCTTTGGACGGCTCTCTTTTCAGCGCGCCCAATAAGTGGTTTGGCCAGCGCGATGTTTTTATTTTTCATCCTGAGCCCTCAATTTTCCTGACTCCTCTAAATACTCATTCTTCGTAATAGGGCAAATATATTTATTTTCGTGATCTTTCGATTTATCAAGTTTGGAACCTGATTTTCCAACCCAGCCGATTTGCTTTGCAGGATTTCCAACTACAAGAGCAAAGTCAGGAACATTTTTGATGACAACTGCGCCTGCACCAACCATTGCCCATGAACCGATTGTTACGGGTGCGACACAAATTGCACCAGCGCCAATGGATGCCCCGTAGAGAATTTCAACTCGTTGGACTTTCCAATCTGTCGCGCTTTTCTGAGTTCCAGTTTCATTTATCGCACGTGGATTCAAATCATTTGTGAGAATCGCACCAGGTCCAATAAACACACCATCTGCAATAACTGCTGGTGAATAAATCAGTGCATTATTTTGCACTTTACATTTTGCCCCAATTTGAACATCTGTGTCTATGTACGCACTTCTGCCAATAATTGTTTCGGATCCAATTTTCGCGCCAGATCTAACTCGGGCTAGCTCCCAGATTTTTGAACCACTTTCGATGATTGCGCCTTGATCCACATCCGCTTGGGCGTGGATAAAAGTTTCTTTGCTGTCGCTCATCATTTCTTAATCTTAACCGTAACCCTTTGAAATACAGAGTCTATGAGTGGGCCCAGACGGGCTCGAACCGTCGACCCACGGATTAAAAGTCCGTTGCTCTACCGACTGAGCTATAGGCCCCAATTGTTTACTGCTTTGTACTTGCGGAATCTTATCTGAAAACTAGCGCCCCTTTGACGCACGCATTAAGCGGTCACGGATGGCAATTGCAAGCCCATCACCGCTGGGTTGGATTACTGCAATCGCTTTGAGCCCTTGTGCATCGCCATCTCGAAGTGCTGAATAAAGAGAGCGTGCATATTCATCTGTATTTGAAGGAGATGCTAATCGAATTGCACCCGATGGTGTTGCAACATCTACAGGTGCAATAAAACCTTGTCCAGCACTTGCTTGCACATCTAGAAGAATTTGCGCATTTGGTGCGTAATGTTTTTCAAGTGAACCGCTGACACGAATACTTGAGTTTGTAGCTTCACTTACTCGCATCCCTGTTGCTTTTTCAATCATCGCTTGCGTGATTGCACCTGGCCGCAATATCTGTGGCTCATCCCCTGTGCAATCAATGATGGTGGATTCAAGGCCCACCTGAGCTGCCCCACCATCAAGAATTAAATCCTGCGCAGATAAATAATCACCAATCTCTTCTTGCACG
>CAIOIJ010000128.1 GCA_903858325.1 uncultured Actinomycetes bacterium | reverse complement strand
GCTCAAAGCACAAGGTCGCGTAGTTGCTGAAAAACGTCCATACCTTCACTCTGTCGGTCATTGCTCACGTTGCGATACAACTGTTGAACCACGTTTATCAATGCAATGGTTTGTTCGCGTTGCACCACTTGCGAAAGCTGCAGGGGATGCAGTTCGCGAAGGACGCGTAAAGATTGAACCGAAAGAATTAGAGCCACGTTATTTCGATTGGGTCGACAACATGCATGATTGGTGTATCTCGCGCCAATTATGGTGGGGACATCAGATTCCAGTTTGGTATGGACCAAATGGCGATGTACTTGTTCTTGGTCCGGACGAAAAAGCACCGGCAGGTTATGTCCAAGACCCAGATGTTTTAGATACATGGTTCTCTTCTGCACTATGGCCATTTTCAACTCTTGGCTGGCCAGAAAATACTTCGGATGTAAAGAAGTTCTATCCAACTAGCGTGCTCGTCACCGGATATGACATTTTGTTTTTCTGGGTTGCCCGCATGATGATGATGGGAATCTTTGCGATGGATGGAGTCGCACCATTCCCAGTTATCGCACTTCACGGTTTAGTACGCGATCGTTTCGGAAAAAAGATGAGCAAGAGCCGTGGAAACACAATTGATCCATTGGAATTTATGGATCGCTATGGCGCAGATGCTCTGCGATTCGCACTTGCGCAAAAAGCAAACCCAGGAACAGATCAAGCACTTGCCGAAGAATGGGTGGGTGCATCGCGTAACTTTGCAACAAAGCTTTGGAATGCCACTCGCTTTGCAATTATGAATGGCGCAAATGTAGATGGAGATCTTCCAGCCATTTCTTCACTCAATGCAATTGATAAATGGATCTTGAGTCGACTTTCAGAGACAATTTCTGAAGTTGACCACCTCCTTGAATCCTATGAATTTGCTCGTGCATGTGATGTGATTTACCACTTCGCATGGGATGACCTCTGCGACTGGTATCTAGAACTGTCGAAAGAAACTTTCTCAAGTGGAGATAGCGCAGCAACAAAGCGCGTACTCGGCCATGTACTCGATCAACTCCTCAAATTGATGCATCCAATAATGCCTTTCATTACTGAAGAGTTATGGACTGCATTTACTGGGGGAGAATCACTTGTTATTTCGCAGTGGCCCGTTGCAGATGCGCAACATATTGATAAGAAATCAGAGAAGTTAGTAACGGAACTACAAACAATCATTACCGAAGTTCGCAGATTTAGAAACGATCAAGGAATCAAGACCACGCAAAAAGTTCCTGGTCGCTTCGTCGCACCTGACGATATCGCTGCATACGCTCCTGCAATGGCTTTCGTTTTGAAAATGGAAAATAAAGAATTCACCGCAAGTGCAACTTTTGATATTGGTTCAGTCAAGGTCGAACTCGATCTCACGGGGACAATCGATATTGCGGCAGAACGTGCACGCCTTGCCAAAGATTTGGCTACCGCCCAAAAAGATTTACAAACTGCTCAAGTCAAACTTTCGAATGAAGGATTTATGGCCAAGGCGCCTGAAAATGTTGTAGTTGAAATCAAAGAACGCTTAGTTACAACGAGTGCGGATATCGAAAGAATCACTGCTCAACTTGCCGCACTTCCTAAACCATGATGATTTCAGCCGATGATCAAGCGCGCATTGATGCAATAGAAGAAGCTCTCTTAGCGCGTTGGCCTGAAACTCGTATTGCACCATCACTCGAACGAATCGCTGCGCTGATGGATATTTTGGGTTCACCCCAGCTTACATATCCGACAATTCACGTTGCCGGTACAAATGGAAAAACATCTACAACTCGCATGATTGATTCGCTCCTCTTTGAAACTGGAATGCGGACGGGTCGTTTTACAAGCCCTCATCTCGAAAGTTATCTCGAGCGCATAGCGATCAACGGACAATCAATAGATGCAAAAGAAATAATTTTTGCCTATAACGACATTGCCGCATATTTAGATTTGATGGATGAAAAATTTGAGAACCCAATTTCATTCTTTGAAGCAATTACAGCCCTTGCCTTTGTTGCCTTTGCCGAGCACCCCATCGATGTTGGAATTATTGAAGTGGGCATGGGCGGAACCTGGGATGCCACAAATGTCATTGATGCCGATGTCAGCGTAATAATGCCGATTGATTTAGACCACACTGAATATCTAGGAACAACACTGACTGAGATTGCCGCGACAAAAGCTGGTGTAATCAAAGAAGGTGGCTTTGTTGTACTTGCGGAGCAAAAACCTGAAGCTGCAATTGAATTATTGCGTCGTGCAGCCGAAGTTGGCGCCGATATTGCACGTGAAGGTATTGAGTACGAACTACTCTCACGAGCCGTGGCCGTCGGTGGTCAATTGATAACCATCAAGGGAATCAATGAAACCTATGAAGATATTTTCTTGCCGCTCCATGGAAAACACCAGGCTTTGAATGCAGCTTCAGCACTCGTTGCTGTCGAGGCATTTTTCGGTGATCAACCGCTAGATATTGAATCCGTACGCGCAGGCTTTGCCGCCGTTACATCTCCGGGCCGCTGTGAAATCGTGCACCGTGACCCAACAGTAATTCTTGATGCTGCGCACAATCCACATGGTGCACGTGCACTTGCGCAAACTATCGAAGGTGAATTCACATTTGATGAGGTTATTGGAGTCGTGGCAATTTTCGGAGATAAAGATGCAACAGGAGTTTTGAAAGAACTAGAGCCGGTTCTCAATTCTGTCATTGTCACCCAGAGTTCATCGTCGCGCGCGATGCCAGTGAAGGAACTTGAAAAGATTGCTGTCTCAATTTTTGGTAACGATAGAGTTTTTCCAGTCGATTCTCTAGACGCGGCATTAGATCGCGCAGTTGAAAAAGCTGCACGCCCTCTCAGCGACGAGTCCGTCGGAATTGTTGTAACGGGCTCAGTTGTAACTATCGGCGAATCACGAACTTATCTCCGAAAGAAATTCAATTCATGAGAATGTTGGCGTCTGCCGTTCTTGTAATGGAGAGCTTTACTGTTGGTTTTGCCCTTTTGCTTGCGATGAAAAATCATTCAGGTGCATCACTTATTTACGGGGCAACTATTGCAATTCTTTTGATTCTCAGTGCGGGATTTCTGAAAGCCCGAAGTGGTTGGATTTTTGCATCGTCGCTTCAAATCGCAATGCTCGCCTTTGGCTTTGTCCTCCCAGCATTCTTTATAGTGGGCACCCTTTTCGTGGGGTTATGGATTGCGGCGATTCTTGTGGGGCGCAAGGGTGAGGCGATACGGGCCAGCCTGCTGGCGACACGTCCTCCCGATGCCTAATAGACTCACCTCCTATGAGCGCCGAAAAAACACTGATCCTGGTCAAGCCTGACGGAGTACGTCGTGGGCTAACTGGCGAAGTTATTTCACGTATCGAAGCAAAAGGTTATTCAATTGAAGCGTTGCGTATGCTCAATGCAGATCGTGCATTACTTGAAAAACATTATGCAGAACATGCAGGCAAACCTTTTTATGAACCACTCGTTGAGTTCATGTTGTCAGGGCCAATTGTTGCAATTGTTGCAACAGGAAATCGTGTCATTGAAGGTTTCCGCTCACTTGCAGGTGCAACAGATCCAACAGTTGCAGCACCCGGAACCATTCGCGGTGATCTAGCTCGCGATCAAGGTACAAAAGTTGTACAAAATATTGTGCACGGATCTGACTCACCAGAATCAGCAGCTCGCGAAATTTCAATCTTTTTTCCGCAGAACTAAAACAAAAAATACAAGGGGAAATAAATGAGTAACAAGATGTCCTTTATTGGCCGCGATATGGCCGTTGACCTAGGCACAGCAAATACCTTGGTCTATGTACGCGGACGCGGAATTGTTCTCAATGAGCCAAGTGTTGTTGCAGTCAACCAAGATACTGGTGGCATCCTTGCAGTTGGTCTTGAAGCAAAGAAAATGATTGGCCGTACTCCTGGAAATATCGTTGCAATTCGCCCACTCAAAGATGGCGTCATCGCAGACTTCGATACAACGGAGCGCATGCTGCGTTACTTCATCCAGAAAGTACATCGCCGTCGTTATCTTGCTAAGCCACGTATTGTTGTTTGTGTTCCATCTGGTATTACAGGTGTTGAACAGCGCGCAGTAAAAGATGCAGGCTATGCAGCTGGTGCACGAAAGGTTTACATTATTGAAGAGCCAATGGCTGCAGCAATCGGTGCGGGACTTCCAATCCACGAGCCAACAGGAAATATGGTTGTAGATATTGGTGGAGGAACTACCGAAGTTGCGGTTATTTCACTTGGTGGAATCGTGACTGCGCTATCAATTCGTGTTGGTGGCGATGAGCTAGATCAAGCCATTATCAACTGGGTAAAGCGTGAATTCTCATTACTTTTGGGAGAGCGCACCGCAGAAGAAATCAAGATGGCAATCGGTTCTGCTTATCCACTGCAAGGCGAAAATGATGCAGAGATTCGTGGCCGCGATTTAGCAACAGGCCTACCAAAGACAATCGTTGTATCTGCAGCAGAGATTCGCAAAGCGCTGGAAGAACCAGTCAACGCAATCGTCAATGCTGTAAAGAGCACACTTGATAAGACTCCACCAGAGCTAGCAAGTGATCTTATGGATCGCGGAATTGTTCTTACAGGTGGCGGTGCACTTCTTAAGGGACTTGATGAGCGTTTGCGCAAAGAGACAGGTATGCCAATTCACGTAGCAGACCGTCCTCTCGATGCAGTTGTTGAAGGTTCTGGAAAATGTATCGAAGAGTTTGAGGCTTTAGAGAAGGTCTTGATCTCCGAACCACGTCGATAGGAAATAAGAGATGCGCTATGGCGGAGGCAATCGCTCACGCCTGCTTCTTATTATTCTTATTGTCTCCTCGCTCTTTCTTATCACGTTAGATTTGCGTGGAGTTCAAGTACTCGATGGCTTACGCTCGGGCGGACAAACCGTTCTTTCGCCATTTCAAAGTGCTGGAAATACCGTTGCATCTCCATTCAAGAATTTCTTTTCGGATGTCACTCACCTTGGGCGTACCAGAAATCAATTGGCGCAACTGCGAGCCGAAAATTTCAACTTACGTACAAAATTGATAAATCGTAAAAATGCTGATGCAGAGCTCAAGAAATTCAAATCACTCTTAGATCTTGCAGGAACTGCCGAATATAAAATATTGAGCGCCAAAGTTATTTCACAAGGTTCAAGTCAATCTTTTAGTCAGACTCTGACCATTGATGCCGGTTCAAATTCTGGAATTCATCGAAACATGACAGTTATTTGTGATTCAGGTTTAGCTGGAGTAGTAAAAGAGGTTTATCCAAATTCAGCATTAATTCTTCTTGCATCAGATCCATCATTTCGAATCGGTGTACGCATTGCAGGCACGCAGCAGATTGGAATCCTTTCAGGCCAAGGTTCGCGCAAAGCGGTGCTCCAGCTCATCGATAATCAGACAACTCTGAGCGTTGGCGATGTATTACTTGCCAGGGGCAGTCTACAAAATCGGCCATTTGTACCAGGAGTACCTGTTGGCACAGTTGTGGCAGTCGATAACTCTGCAGGCGCAGTTGCACAGAGTGCAACGGTGAAATTCTTTACTAATTTTTCAGCGCTAGGTGTTGTAGCTGTTGTTGTCGGTGCACCTAAGACCGACCCACGTGACTCACTTGTTCCGGCGAAACCGCGTCCAACTCCTGTTCCTACGGTAACCATTTTAGTTACACCATCACCGAGTCCAACAGCAACCAAATGATCACGCGCCAACTTTCATTTTCAGCTCTCATACTTCTTTTTATTTATACCCTTCAAGAATCTCTAATGAATCAAGTACGACTTCCTGGTGGTGGCTTCTCGCTATTTCTTATCTTTATTTTGGTTTGGGCAGCCTTGAGTACTCCAGAGGTCGGAGCAGTTACTGGATTTGCTGCAGGCTTTCTCATTGACCTATCGCCGAGTTCATCAGGACCCGTTGGGCAATGGACTTTGATAATGGTTCTGACTTGTTTCGGAATTGCATTTCTAGGTTTCGGCGATGATAAAGCGCGCGGAAATCCCATCACTATTGTCTTTCTTGTTCTCTTTGGTGTCTTTGTGTCAGAGGTTGCATTTATATTTTCTGGTGCATTACTTGGTGTGAACCTTGGCTCTTTTGGACAAATTTTGCTCACACTCATTGGAATGTCGATGTGGACGCTACTTATTACACCATTTACCCTTCCGATTTTTTCTCGCATGCACGCATTTACTTTTGATACAGGTTCAAGAATATGAATCAACGTTCGCGCCTTAGTTTGCTTGTTGTACAAATTCTCATTATCTCGCTTATGGCAGCGCTCTTTGGAAGACTCTTTTATTTACAGATTGGTGCTGGCCCAAAGTATCGTGATGCAGCGCTAAGTATTCAAAGCCGCGATGTCATAAATCCTGCAACCCGCGGACTCATAGTTGATTCATCAGGTGTGCCGCTTGCACTCAATAAAGTTGGATTAGCTATAACAATTGACCGAATAACGATTGATAAGCAGCCCGATAAAGGCGTTTCAGTAATGAAATCTTTAGCGCTCTTGCTCGGACTCAACTATGGCGATATTTTTCAAAAGACGCGTTTGTGCGGAGAATTACCTAAGGGAAAAAAAGCAGGATGTTGGACTGGCTCACGATACCAACCGATTCCTATTACTAAAGAGGCTGATCCCAATATTGCGCTACAGATTGTTGAAAATTCAGATAGATATCCAGGAGTAGATGCAACGCCAATTGCGATTAGAAATTATCCAGCAATCGCTGGCGTCAATGGTGCACATGTTCTTGGTTATGTAGGACCGATGACTGAAGAGAATTTAGCTAACACAAGCGGTGTTAAATATTTCCGAAGTGAAGCAATCGGTAAGACTGGCTTGGAAATTCAATACGATAAGTATTTGCGAGGCGCACCTGGTATTAGAACTGTAATTGTCGACCGCAAAGAATCAATAACTCGCATTAGTCAAAATACAAAATCCACACCAGGGGATCACCTTGTAACCAATTTAGATATTCGACTTCAAGCATCAGCTGAGAATGCTTTAGCTGACGCGGTGCGACGCGCTCGTGCATCAGGGTACAAAGCTGATTCTGGCGCAGCAGTTGTAATGGATGTTCGCAGCGGGCGAATTATTGCAATTGCTTCCTATCCAACGTACGACCCAAATGCATGGGAAAAAGGTCTTACAGTAAAACAAGCCAGCGATCTCTTTAGTGAGAAAAATGGCGTTCCAGCTTTATCGCGTGCGTTGCAAGGTTTATTTGCTCCAGCTTCGACATTCAAATCTGTGTCAACAGTTGCTGCCGCAAATGCCGGTTATGACCTCAACGCAACGTATGACTGCCCTGCGCAAGTTCAAGTAGGTACACGAGCATTCCAAAACTTTGAGAGTAAAGCGCAAGGAAGAATGTCGCTCAAGAAAGCAATTGCCGTTTCATGCGACACAATCTGGTATCGAATCGCATTTGATGAATGGTTGCGAGATGGAGGCCTTAGGCCAAAAGCTAATGCCAATGATTATTTTTACAATGCAGCGCGAGGTTTCCAAATCAATGTAAAGACGGGAATTGATCTACCTTCAGAATCTGCAGGGCGATTAGCCGATCGTCAATGGCGCAAAGACTGGTATGACGCTAATAAAGATTTCTATTGCAATTATAAAGATCGTGCCACAAAGGCACAGCAGACTCCGTTTCTATTAGAACTTGCGCGCGAAAATTGCATTGATGGCGACAAGATCCGAGCCGGAGATGCGGTGAACTTTTCAATTGGTCAGGGAGATACAGTTATTACGCCGCTCAAACTTGCTCAGATGTATGCAGCGATAGCTAATGGCGGCACCATTTGGCAAGCGTTAGTGGGCAAGGCGATTGTAAAAACAGATGGAACTGTAATAAAGACAATGACCCCCGAAAAACTCGGCACGCTTCCAGCAACTCCTGCAACATTAAAATTCTTACAAGGCGCACTTCGCGAAGTAGTAATTAGTGGAACTGCAGCAGGCTCTTTCTCGGGATTCCCAGTATCAGTAAGTGGTAAAACTGGAACGGCTGAAGTTTTCGGAAAGAATTTGAATGGAAGTAAGAAAGACAATACTTCTTGGTTTGCATCTTTTGCACCGAGTGAGAAGCCACGATATGCGGTAGTAATGATGGTGAGTCAAGGTGGTTTTGGTGCATCAACGAGCGCCGTCGGAGTGCGAAAAATTTATGAAACACTTTTTGGCGTGAAAGGCTCTAAAGTAATTCCTGGTCTTGCATTATTCCCAGATGGAAAACCGCCAACTAAACTTCCAAAGATTTCACCTGCTACTAAAGTAAAGAAGGCGCCATGAGTTCAATTGCAGAGCGCCAAAGATTTAGGCGCGCATCACGTCCCTCACTTTTCGCAGGTTTTGATCCCATTCTTACCGGGGCAGTTGCGCTCTTACTTGCAATGGGTACTGCCCTTGTTTACGCAGCGACGCGTGATTGGTATGCAGCCAACCACTTAGATCCTCAATATTATTTGAAGCGTCACATTATCAATATCGCTATTGGATCTCTTCTGGCGTGGGGCACAACCGTTATTGATTACCGACTGTTACGTGCGTACACACCTATTGCGTGGGGTCTTGGAGTTATTGGTCTAGCCGCAGTACTAATCCCTCATGTTGGTAGCACGGTCAATGGTGCGCAAGCATGGATTGCGTTGCCGGGTGGTTTCCAGATTCAACCCGCAGAACTTGCCAAGATTTCAATCATTTTGGGAATCTCAATGATTCTTTCCGAACGCGGACATGATTCAGATGAACCTACAACGCGCGATATGTTGCAGGCCTTAGCCGTTGCAGCGGTTCCGATTCTCCTTATTTTGGCACAGCCGGATATGGGAACTGTATTTATTATTTCTGCATCTGTTGTAACAATTATTGCTGTTTCGGGTTCGCCAACACGATGGGTAGTTGCACTTCTTATCATTGCTGTAGTTGGTGGATTTGCAGCATCTAAGTCAGGTGTTCTCAATGAATATCAAATAAAGCGTTTGCAATCTTTTGTAGATCCCAATGCTGATACTCAAGGAACTGGTTACCAACTGCGCCAAGCGCGAATCACAGTTGGTTCTGGCGGCCTGATTGGTACGGGATTATTCAATGGTCCTCAAACAAATGGACGATTTGTTCCGGAACAACAGACTGACTTTATTTTTACTGTTGCAGGTGAAGAGCTTGGCTTCCTCGGAAGTGGCCTCATCATTTTGCTCTACATAATTATTTTAATGCGCGCATTTTCGATTGCTCGAAGAACCAACGATCCATTTGGACGCCTTGTTGGAACTGGTGTAATTGCTTGGTTTGCATTCCAAATATTTGAAAATATTGGAATGACGTTAGGGCTGATGCCGATGACTGGTGTGCCATTGCCATTTCTTTCCTATGGCGGGTCGAGCATGTTTGCTAATTTGATTGGCTTTGGTTTACTGCAAAATATTCACGCCAGACAGCGATAAGAAAGGTCGACCACGCTCATATTTGAGCAAAGTTGGGCGAAATCGTCACTATCTGCCATACTTGCACCAGAGTTCAGCGCGGCTCGCGATCCATTCGCGAACAACGCCTAGCGCGAATTCACCACAGAAGATTTGCTTGAGAATTCAAGCCAGAGCGCGTTTATACAAACGCATAGAGGATTTGGTGCCATGGCTATTGAGCCAAAGTCACCGCGCAAGCGTGCGGTGAAGAAAAGTTCCAGTAAGAAATCAGAAACCCCTGAAGTAATCGTTGAAGAGGTTGCTGTTGCAGCGCCTACAAAGCGAAAATCAGCGGCAATTCCTGTTCCCGTTTTTCAAGCGGCAGATACAACTGTAAAGCCAGTGCGCAAGAGTGCGGCGAAGAAAGCTGCTGCACCTGTCGTGGAGGCCGAAGCACCTGCAGAGTCCGAGAGCGATGCTGAATCACGTAGTTCTCGCAATCGCCGTCGCCGTCGTGGTGGCCGCGGTCGCAGAAAACCTGGTCAGGATGTTGCAACAGATACCAATGAAGATTCAACTACAGAGGAATCCGAGGATGAGAGTGCAGATGGCACGACACATCGTCGCCGTCGCCGTCGCCGCGCAAGTGGTGAAGGTGTAACTCCAGGGGAGACCATCGAAGAAGATGGTGTTGTAACAATCGTTAAAGTTCGCGAAGCGCGCGAACGCACCGAACGTCCAGAGCGCCCGGCACGTCCTGATGCACGCCGTGGCCGTCGAGATCGCGGAACCCGCGATAATCATCGTGAATCACGTAGCGAATACAGAGAGCCTTACCGCAAGCGCGGAACCATCATCACAGATGGCGAATTCTTAGCTCGCCGCGAAAATGTAGATCGCGAAATGGTTGTTCGCCAAATTGCAGATCGTACTCAGATTGCTGTCATTGAAGACAATGTCATGGTTGAGCATTACGTCAACCGAAATACAAATATGTCTTATGTCGGTAACGTCTATTTGGGACGCGTGCAAAATGTTCTTCCATCAATGGAAGCTGCATTCGTCGATATCGGTAAGGGACGCAATGCTGTTCTCTATGCAGGCGAAGTGAATTGGGATGCCGCTGGTATTTCTGAATCAGAGCCACGCAAAATCGAAACAGTTCTCAAGACTGGTCAATCAGTTTTAGTTCAAGTTACTAAAGATCCAATTGGCCAAAAAGGCGCTCGCCTTACAAGCCAAATTTCGCTACCAGGACGCTATGTTGTTTATGTTCCAGGTGGAGGAATGAGTGGAATTAGTAAGCGCCTTCCAGAAGGAGAGCGCACGCGACTCAAGGCAATTCTAAAAAATCTCATTCCTGAAAGCGCTGGAGTAATTGTTCGTACTGCCGCAGAAGGCGTAAGCGAAGAAGATCTCACCAATGATGTTGCACGTTTGAAAGCACAATGGGATGACATTTTCCAGAAGTCAGAGAATCCAAATTTCCATGCACCAACTGCCCTCTATTCAGAGCCAGATCTTGCAGTTCGAGTTATTCGCGATATCTTCAATGAAGATTTCCGCAAACTTACTGTTCAAGGTAATGATGCTTGGGATGAAATTACTAACTATCTTGGTTTCATTGCACCAGAACTCACATCAAAGATTGAAAAGTACACCGGTACCGGAGATCTCTTCACTGAGTATCGCGTTGAAGAACAATTAGCAAAGGCTTTCGATCGCAAGGTGTACCTGCCATCTGGTGGATCACTCGTCATCGATCGCACAGAAGCGATGATTGTCATCGATGTGAATACAGGAAAGTTCATTGGTAAAGGTGGAAACCTCGAAGAGACAGTTACTAAGAACAACTTAGAAGCTGCAGAAGAAATTGCGCGCCAACTTCGTTTGCGTGACTTAGGTGGAATCGTCGTCATCGACTTCATCGACATGATTTTGGAATCTAACCGTGAAATGGTTTTGCGCAGACTCGTAGAATCACTCGGTCGTGATCGCACAAAGCATCAAGTTGCAGAAGTTACTTCTCTAGGCCTTGTTCAGATGACACGTAAACGAGTCGGACAGGGACTTATCGAAGCCTTCTCGACAACATGTGATTCATGTGCTGGCCGCGGAATTCATATTCATATGGAGCCAGTCAAGATCAAGGCACCTGCGCCACAACTCGATGTCCCATCATCACAACATGAAGATGCCGATGAGAGCGAAGCCACAGAACACGAATTCCATGAAAGTGTGAATGTTCCCGAGGTAAAGGCAGAGCCTGAGAAGGGTGTGCGACGCCGTCGCCGCGCCTCAAGTTCTGGCGTAGTAACCCCCGGATCCTAGATTTGACCCATGGGTACGGGACTCCGTACCCTTAGCCTCTGCCCGAGGGAGCTAGCAATAGAAGCCCTCGCGCCTAAGCATGAGAAATGAACTGGAGCACTACGTGTACGCAATCGTGAAAGCTGGCGGACGCCAGGAGAAAGTCGCCGTTGGCGATACTGTCGTTGTTGATCGCATCGACAGCGCAGCAGGTTCGACTGTTTCATTTGCAGCCGTATTGGTAGTAGATGGCACTAACGTAACTTCAGATCCAAAGATTCTCTCTGGCGTAAAAGTCACTGCAGAAGTTATTGATGAAATCAAGGGACCTAAGGTCGACATTCTTCGTTATATGAACAAGACAGGCTTTCGCCGTCGTCAAGGTTTTCGTTCACAACACACACGTGTAAAAATTACCGCCATCAACGGCATGAAGTAAGGGGAGTAGACCATGGCAAGTAAGAAGGGTGTCTCCTCGACACGTAACG
>CAIOIJ010000127.1 GCA_903858325.1 uncultured Actinomycetes bacterium | reverse complement strand
TGTTGTACAGAGATAGTTCCATTACATCTGCATAGCGAGCTTTACCTGTGACAAGAAGTAAACGCCAACTCCACATAAAGTTTGCAATCGATGCACATGTTTCGGCATAAGCGCGATCATTTGGAAGTTCGTATGAATCACCAAATGCTTCATCTTTATGTCGAGAACCTAGTCCTCCGGTGACATACATCTTTGTATAGACCATGTCTTCCCACATTGCCTCTTGCGCTTTGAGAAGTGCTGCATCACCTTTTTCAGCATAAAGATCCATGACTGCTGCATTCAAATAAAGTTGGCGCACAGAGTGACCAACAGCAGTTGTCGCTTCTTTTACTGTCTTATGGTCTTGCATATATGAAGGAGAAGCAGGGTGGAAACCAAGATCACGTTTGCTCGTTATCTTTTCATAACCTCGGCCTAAGATCATTTTTTCTGCAAGGTCTAGGTATGATTCATTTTTTGTTTCGCGGTATAACTCAATGAGTGCTGTTTCAATTTCTGGGTGCCCACACATTTCAAGAGTTCCAGGGGTTGAAAACTTCTTTACAAGTAAATCTGCAAACTTAGTTGCAATCTTTAGTAAGGGAGAATCTTTTAGAACGCGAGATTCTGCAACCGCAGCTTGGATCATATGACCACCCACATAGAGTTCGTGGCCCCAACCAAAATTGACCCATTTCTCATCTGGATACACACCTTGAAAATATGTATTTACATAACCATCGTCTTGCTGTGCATGCACAATCGCTGCAGTTGCTTCTTTGAGAAAATCTGTCTGTTTCTTATCGGAGTAAAGATGAAGACTCCAACACAGAGCTTCTAATGACTTATGAATATCAGAATCAGAGAACCACATTCCTTTGAATTTGAACTTTGGTGTTCCAATATCCTGCAGGTTGGCAAGCGCACCTGTTGAAATCAAGTTATCTATAAGGTGCGGGATCGTAGATTTGGCATTGTGAATCTGCCAGCGTCCTAGGTCGCCCTTTTCAGAAAGAGTGACCTCATTGAGCGCTAGTGGGTGGCTCTTGCTGAATTTCTCCACCACAGGGCTAACCGGGCCGAGCGAATGCTTCTGACTCATATGACTCACACCACTTTCGTCTCGAAACTTTTCGAAACTATGCCGTGAATTTATGTTTCTATGCGCATAACTACAAGGAATTTGTCGAAAATCTACGAAACTCTTTCGAGTTATCGCGCTATCCTGAGCGTGTGAAGAGCGAAAAGGCCCCAAATAGAACACTCAAAGATGTTGCCCTCGAGGCTGGGGTATCCATAGCCACAGTTTCAAAAGCGCTCAATAATCGCGGCGAAGTACATCCTGAAACTAGAGCGCGAATTCTTGAGATCGCTGAAAAAGTCGGACTTCATCACACTTCACTTTCTCGAAAGTTTCTCACTGGGCGAACTGGAACAGTTGGATTGCTAACAGATGATTTAGTCGGACGTATGGCGCTACCAATTTTGGCTGGTGCAGAAGATGCATTTGGATATGAAAAAATGTCAGTATTTCTCTGCGATTCCCGCGGTGATGCAATTAGAGAATCGTTTCACATAAAATCTTTATTAGCTCGACGCATTGATGGACTTATTGTTGTAACCAGTAGTGGTCATACTAGAAATTCGCTGGGAAAGAAATTTCCTATTCCGGTTGTATATGCATATGGGCCATCCGATGACCTTCACGACATTTCACTTATTCCAGATAATGAAGGATCAGCAGCATTAGCAACTGAACATCTCTTATCACTTGGAAGAAAGAAGATTGCGCACATCGCTGGTGATCGCAGTTATCTCGCAACAGAACAACGTGCAATCGGATTTCAAAAGGCCCTTGCTAAAAAAGGATTAGGAATGGTTGGCGGAACCCCAATGTATGGGGACTGGACAGAAGCATGGGGGCGAACAGCTGCAAGTGCACTCATTTCTTCCGGACAAGAATTTGATGCAATCTTTTGTGGAAATGATCAGACTGCTCGCGGTGCAATAGAAATTCTTAGAGAACACGGTCTGCGTGTTCCACGTGATGTTGCAATAATTGGCTTCGATAACTGGGAAATCATCGCTACTGGTTCAAGACCCCAAATAACATCGATAGATATGGATTTACTGCGCTTGGGTAAAATCGCTGCAACAAAACTATTTGATGCAATAGATGGAATCAAAGCTCACGGCATAGATAAGGTCGCTGGCAACCTTATTTTGCGCGACTCAACCAATATTTCGTAGGTCTACTTGCTGAGCTTGTAATGCAGCGAATTCCAGCGAATTTCCTTGCGGAATTCAGTGGCATCAGTCTTTGCATTGATTGAAAGAAGTTCAACTTGTGCAATCTCTGCAAAGTCTTGAAGAACTTCTGCATCAACGGCAGTTGTCATAACAGTGTGGTGTGAACCGCCTGCATAGATCCAACATTCGGCTGATGTTGAAAGCGATGGTGCTGGCTTCCAAACTGCACGTGCAACTGGCAAATTAGGAAGTGGTGCATCTGGTTTTACAACTTCAATCTCGTTGACAACGATGCGGAAGCGATCACCGAGGTCGCTCATTGAAATTACGCGACCAGTACCTGGTGTTGCATCAAATACCAAACGGACTGGATCTTCGCGATCGCCAATTCCGAGTGGGTGAATTTCACACTTTGGTTTTGCTGATGCAATTGATGGACAGACTTCGAGCATATGTGCACCAAGAACTTTTGGTTCACCTGGGCCAA
The DNA here is from genome assembly GCA_903858325.1 of uncultured Actinomycetes bacterium. Classification (GTDB taxonomy): domain Bacteria; phylum Actinomycetota; class Actinomycetes; order Nanopelagicales; family Nanopelagicaceae; genus Planktophila. The sequence goes on along the minus strand of CAIOIJ010000127.1, from coordinate 2,232 downwards.
AGTGATATGTGTAATCTTCCATGAAGGAAGTTCCACCCTCTAAACCAACTGACATTGATTTGATGATGCGCAACATTGCAGATGTTTTCCAGTCGCCTTCGCCACCGAAACCATAACCGTCGGCCATCAGACGTTGCACTGCAAGGCCTGGAAGTTGGCGCAGTGCACCAAGATCTTCAAAGTTAGATGTAAATGCGCTAAATCCGCCCGCTTCAAGGAAGCCGCGCATTGCGATTTCAATTGAGGCTGCGTAACGCAGTGAATCGTGTTGCGCGCCGCCCTTTTTGAGTGATGGAACAACGTCGTAATCAACTTCGTATTGAGCAACGAGTGCGTCGATATCTTTAGCGCTTACTTTTTCGATTGCAGCAGCAAGTGCGTTGATTCCGTAAGCCTCAACTGAGAAGCCAAATCGCATCTGGGCACTTGTTTTATCTCCATCAGTTACTGCAACACTGCGCATATTGTCACCGAAGCGGGCAAGCTTGAGATTTTGTGATGTATTCCAACCAATTGTTGCGCGTACCCAATTTGAGATTCGCTTTACAACAACTGCATCTGCGTAATGACCAACAACAATTTTGCGCCCAGTGTTCATGCGAGCTTGGATATGTCCGTGCTCGCGATCACCGTGCGCTGCTTGATTGAGATTCATGAAATCCATATCAATGGTGTCCCACGGCAATTGTGCATTTGCTTGAGTATGAAGATGTAGCAATGGCTTTTGCAAAGCAGTAAGTCCTGCAATCCACATCTTGGCTGGGCTAAATGTATGCATCCAAACAATGACGCCAACGCAGTTATCGTTAGCTGATGCTTCCATGCAGATTGCTTTGATTTCTTCGGCAGTCTTGAGGATTGGCTTCCAGACAATATTGAGCGGGATGGTGCCGCTTGAATTGAGGGAGGTAGCAACTGCGCGTGACTGATCTGCTACTTGCTCTAATGTCTCCGGACCATAAAGGTGCTGCGTACCTGTAAGAAACCAGATTTCCGCCTTCTTATTAGTCTCGAGCTTCATTATTTTTCTCCTTTAGTTTGTCCATAAACATTTTGATAACGACTAAATAGTGCATCAATATCGCTTTGATCTAGTAGTTGAAGTGTGCCCATTGTGCGCGCGATCCAAGTTGTTTTAGCAACGTCTTCGCACATAACTGCAGCTTTGACTGCATCTTTGGCATCTTTACCTATAGTGAAGACACCGTGGTTTTTCATAATTACTGCGCGCGAGCGGTGGCCAGAAAGCGTTGAAACAATGCCTTTTCCGATGTCATCGTTGCCGATGAGGGCAAAGGGACCTAATGGAATTTCCCCGCCAAATTCATCGGCCATTGCAGTGAGTGCACAAGGAATTGCGCTGTGAATTGCTGCCCAAGCAGATGCGTAATTTGAATGTGTGTGAACGATGCCGCCAACTTCGGGCATATTCTTATAAACATAAGCATGAGCTGCGGTATCACTTGAAGGTGAAAGTTCGCCTTCTAAAACTTTTCCATCGAGGTCGCAAATCACCATCATTGCAGGTGTGAGTTCGTCATAACTCACACCGCTTGGCTTGATCATGAAACTCTTACCGTCAGGCAAGCGTTCTGAAACATTTCCTGCAGTCCATGCAACAAGGCCGTAACGAACTAAATCAATATTGAGATTGCAAATTTTTTGACGCATTACTTATTTCCTTGTGCAATAGCGGCATCGCGAATATCTCGAATTGAGTGCATGGCTCCATTATGACCGAATGTTTCGTAAAGGTCGTTGTAATGCTTATATAACTCGTTATAAACCTTGGCATTGGCGGCAATTGGTGTGTACTTCTCGGGCGCTACTCCACCCATTGCAGCAGATGCTTCTTGAATACTCTTGTATGCACCCGCAGCAACTGCTGCATGAATTGCAGAACCCAGGGCTGGACCTTGTGCCGAATTGATAATTGTGATCGGCATATTGAGAACATCGGCGTAAATCTGCATTACAAACTTGTTCTTGATAAGGCCACCTGCTGCAATGAATTCTTTTACTGGAATACCAGATGCGTTGAAGGTCTCAACAATCTTGCGAGCACCATACGCAGTAGATTCCACAATAGCGCGATAAATCTCTTCAGGCTTTGTGGCTAGCGTTAGACCCATAATCAAGCCTGAAAGTTTGTGGTCAACAAGTGTTGAACGATTTCCGCTCTGCCAATCAAGTGCCACTAGACCGTGAGCACCGACTGGTTGCTTACTTGAG
>CAIOIJ010000126.1 GCA_903858325.1 uncultured Actinomycetes bacterium | reverse complement strand
TCTCGGTTTCCGATATCGCAATGAATCCGGATGTTCCAGTTGAGTTGCCAGAACTTAGCGATGGACCACATATGGCGTACGCCTTGCAATGGATTTTCTTCGCCGCTTTAGTTATTTACGGGCGACGTCTCATTCGCAAGACCGCTTAAATCTTGTCGCATATATAACTCTGAGTACAGACCACCAGCATTAAACAATTCTTCGTGCTTTCCACGTTCAACGATGGTTCCATTTTCTAGAACGATAATCTGATCTGCATCTTTAATAGTGCTTAACCGATGGGCAATCACGATGCTTGTTCTACCCTTTAACGCAGACTTCAAAGCATTCTGGACTAACGCTTCATTTTCAGAATCCAAATGCGCAGTAGCTTCATCGAGAATAACCACAGATGGAGACTTAAGAAGTAATCGAGCAATAGCCAAACGCTGTTTTTCACCACCGGATAATCGATGTCCGCGTTCACCAACTAAAGTTTCAAAACGATTTGGAAGAGATTCGATCAACTGCCAGATTTGGGCAGCTTTACATGCCTCTTCCATCTCAGCCTCGGTGGCATCGTGTTTTGCATATCGTAAATTCTGGGCAATGCTTTCGTGAAACAAATGTGCGTCCTGTGTTACAACACCAATATTTGCACGCAAAGATTCCACAGCAAGTTCTCTGATGTCATTACCATCGACAAAAATAGAACCTGATGTAACATCGTAGAGTCGTGGAAGCAAAGTACTTATCGTGGTTTTACCAGCACCGGATGGACCAACTATTGCCGTAAAACTTCCAGCCGGAACGTTAAATGAAATTCCTTTAAGAATTTCACCGCTTTGGACGTGTTCTTCTTTCGCGATAGATTCGAGAGAAGCGAGAGAGATTTGATCTGGACGTGGGTAAGAAAAATGAACATCTTTGAACTCAATGGATGGAATTTTCTTCGCGAGAGTAAGCGCCCCAGCTCTATTCGTAACCATTGGTTGTAGATCTAGAACCTCAAAAACTCTTTCAAATGAAACAAGAGCGGTCATCACATCTATTCGTACATTTGATAATGCAGTTAATGGTCCATATAAACGCGCTAATAAAGCAGTAATGGCAAGCAATGTTCCAACTGTCACACTTCCGTTTAACGCTAAATGACCACCAATTCCATACGCAAAGGCAGTAGCTACGGCTGCAACACTAGTTAAGGCGATAAAGAAAAATCTGTTGAGCATGGCCATGGTAATTCCGATGTCGGCAACTTTTCTTGCTCGAGATCGGAAAAAATCATTCTCGGCTTGTGCTTGACCGTAAAGAGCTACCAACATTGCTCCTGAAACATTGAAACGCTCCGTCATCGTCGAGGACATCGCGGCGTTTAAGGTAAAAGATTCCCTCGTAAGAGTTTGAAGCTTACGACCCACCCACTTTGTAGGGATTAAAAATACAGGTAGTAAAACCAATGAAACTACTGTTATTTGCCAGGAAAGAAAGAGCATGGCAGCCGTCACCAATATCAAACTGACAACATTGCTTAAAACTCCAGATAATGAAGAAGTAAATGCTTGCTGTGCACCAATGACATCTGAATTGATTCTAGATATCAAAGATCCCGTTTGGGTTCTTGTAAAAAATGCTATGGATTGTTTCTGTACATGTACAAAAACTTGGGAACGCAGGTCATAAATTAAACCTTCACCGATCCTGGCTGAAAACCAACGTCCAATGATGCTCATCAAAGCATCTGCTACTGCCAACAAACCAACAATCAATGCGAGCTGAGTGATCAAGGCGCCATTCTTAGGAATCACTCCATCATCAATTAGTTTACGAAGGAGTAATGGAGTGGCGACAATTAGGAAGGCATCAATTACAACCGTAAACAAGAAAATAGAAAGATAAAGACGATATGGCTTTGCAAAACCAAATATGCGTTTTACCGTACCTGCTTTTAGTTTTTGTTCTTTAACTGAAGGGTCAGCAGTCATTGTCCGATGCGCGGACCAAGCTGCATACATGGACATAGTTAGACCGTAAAGC
>CAIOIJ010000125.1 GCA_903858325.1 uncultured Actinomycetes bacterium | reverse complement strand
GAGCTATCGGGTAGGTTGCTTGATTACGTAAGCAATTACGTAACTAGATGGATGGTGATCCGTTCGCAAGAACGACAGGATCCGGCTTATAGGGCGACTCTTCTTTATACTGTGCTTATGACTCCAGAAAAAGTGCTTGCTGAGATTATCGAAACAAGTATAGATCCTATGGATGCACAATACACAATGTTGATTGGAATCCCGGTCAAGTAGTAGTTGTAGGTTTTTCTATATTTCGAAACGAATCAACCTGATCTTGTGCAGATGCGGAAAGTGCATATTGTAGAATTCCACAATGCCTAAACGATTTATTATCTTTGTTATAGACGATCTCAGCGGCTCAGGTACTCCGGATGAGATGATTGCTATTGATTCTTTCAACGACAAGTTGCGAGCAAATGGTCAATGGATCTTTGCTGGGGGATTAGCTGCTCCTGAAAATGCCAATGTGATTGATAATCGAAAAGGGGCGATGATCGAAACTGGTCAGCCACTTTTTCCTGCACAGGAAAATTTCAGTGGCTTCTGGCTCATTGAAGCCAAAGATGCAGAAACTGCACGTGAACTTGCATTGGAAGGTTCGAAAGCGTGTAATCGCAAAGTTGAATTGCGCCCGCTGCTTGGCTAATTCACCATTTTGATGCAAACCATTGGCATTTGCATCCGATTCATTTAGTTGAAATTTCAACTACTTTGCACTAGTGTTCACCACACATCATTCAATTGATTTAGACAATCGCTTATCAACCTAGAAAAGGATTCACATGTCTGTTCTTTCATCACTTCCAGCAGGTACATTCAATATCGACCCAACACACAGTCGTATTGGTTTTAGCGCTCGTCACGCTGTAGTCACCAAGGTTCGTGGCGCATTCAATGAATACTCAGGCGCAGGCACAGTTGCCGACGGTGCTGCTTCACTCAATATTCAAATTTCTGTTGCTTCAATCGACACTCGCAACGCTGACCGTGATGGTCACTTGCAATCAGGTGACTTCTTCGATGCGGCTACTTTCCCAAAGATTACTTTTGCTTCAACTTCAATCAAGGATTCTGGCGCTGACAAGGTTGTTGTAGAAGGTAACCTGACAATTAAAGATGTAACCAAGCCAATCTCAATCACTTTCGAATATGCAGGAACTCAGACTGATCCATATGGCAATGACCGTTTTGGTTTCGAAGGCGAAGCAGAGATCAACCGTAAGGACTTCGGACTTACATGGAATGCAACTCTTGAAACTGGTGGGCTACTAGTTTCAGAGCACATCAAGCTTGAGTTCGAAATTTCAGCAATTGTTGCAAAGTAAGTAAATTCTAAAAGAAGGGCCCGGTGAAATTGCCGGGCTTTTTTTATTTGTGCTAGAGAAAGTTTCGAGATTCAGGGGACTAACTAAAAATAACTTTGCCGTACTTGATAAAAATTGCTAGCGCCAAGAATGCATATATACCTGTGTAAGCAACTCTTCCCCAACCACGTTCTAGGAAATTTATGATCTTCTTATGACGCACTTCTGAAAAGCCCCAAGTATTTTCCATCAAATTGATGCGTGTCATTGTCGAGAAGACTGTAATAGTTGAAACAGTTACCAAGAGGCACCATGGACAGAAAGCTTTGATAACAAAGAAAGATTGTGAGAGTAACCAAAGCGCAAATACGAGCCCCAGGCCGTAAAAGACATGCGCCACTTTGAGGAACAATTTAGGAAATACAACTAATCCGAGCCCTGCAACTGCAATAGAAATAACTACAGGTTCGCTCATCAAACCGAGGAATGCATTAGGAAATCCAAGCAAATTAGATTGCCATGATTTTGCTACCTTGCCACAGGAGACGATTGCATTGATGTCGCAAGAAAGTTTAGATTTTGGTTCAGCGGCCAACTTTATGGCGTCATAAGAAAGTACTAACGATGCGATCAAACTAAGAACCGAAGAGACCAACATGGCAACGTACGTCTTGCGGTAGGAACGAACCCTTTGAAGGCCACTGAGCTCTGACATTCGTTTATAGTACTAGGAAACTTCGCGAGTTTTGAGCGAACGCTTATTTTTGGCGGCCATTAGGTCTAGATTAGAGGCATGGCAAATAATCCAAATGAATTCGTTGATGCGGTAAAAGATTCCTTCAAGCGATATGCAGATTTTTCCGGAGTCTCAACAAGGGCTCAGTTTTGGTACTTTATTTTAGCTACAGCTATTGCCTCAGCAATTGCTTCAGTTATCGCAGGAGAAAATGGCCAAAACTTATTTTCATTGGTTACGTTCCTGCCAACTCTTGCACTTTCTGCACGTAGATTGCACGATGTAGGAAAAAGTGGCTGGTTCATGTTGGTTCCTATTTACAACATTGTGCTCTTTGCAACGCCTGGCAAATCTAGCTAACTAATACTCACTAACCTCAGTTGAAGTAAGCGATTATTGCCCCCGCAATAGTCAGATTGATTGCATCATTTGCCGTTTCAATAATCCAAACTTTTAGGTTATCTCCACCAAAGAGTCTGTGACTGAGAGATGCAAACATTCCAATTCCTACACCGAGGGCAAAGCCAATTCCTGCGCCATCTAATATTCCAATATTCGGCTGATACTTCTGCAAAGAATTGATGATCAAGGCAAGCGTAAGCGTTTGAACTAAAACACCAAGAATTGTTCCGCCAAAAAGCAGTGCTGGCTTGTTCTGGCTTTGATTGAGTTGACCGCTGGCAACGCCTTTTTCTTTCATCCATATTGGATAGAAAGTTTTGGGTCCAAACCAAATACCGCCACTAATAAATGAAATAACGAATGCAAGTAGTACGCCAAGAAAATTGAGTCCTGTAAATGTCATGGCGAGAATTTTACTGTATGAGGTTCTCTGCACTTGATAAGAGAACTTACGAATTTTGCAGATAGACTCCCAAAAAGTCGTTTTAGCCAAGCACAAAAGGAGCAGTAATGAATCCTGCAGAACTGCTCGGCTTTATCGGTGGCGGAATCGGTATGTTCTACGGCCTACCCCAAGCGCTACGTATTAGACGTCTAGGTCATGGCACGGGTGTGAGCCTTAGCGCTTGGTTGCTTGCTTTTAGTGTCAGTACATCGTGGGCTGCATGGGGATTCGGCGCGCACTCACTTTCAGCCTTGGTTACAAATATTGGTGGAGCGCTAATGAATGCAAGCGTTGTTACAGCGATCATGCCAAGTACGCGTAAAGCGATACTTCTATTACTTGGCATCGGAGCAACGGTGTGGATTTTGATATTAACTCTTCCGAGCGCAATTGTGTCAGCGCTACTCATCGCCCTTGTCTTTTATCTGGCACCACAAGTAATAAAGTCATTTCAAAGTTTGCGTTATGGCACTAGTTCGGCCGTTTCGATGAAAGCATTGTCCGTTAGTGTTGTCAGCAATATTTTCTGGATCGCTTATGCCTTTACAACCGGGATTTATCTCATTGTTCTTACTTCGGGGATTGCCTTGACCATGATCTTGACCGTTATAACTCTCGAGCTTTTAGCAAAGCGCAATTTTGCCAAAGTTTGAAGTTAGACTCCAGTTATGAGCGAACTTCCTCCTTGTCCTTTATGTAAATCAGAATATTCCTACGAGATGGGCGAGTTACTTGTCTGTCCTGAGTGCGCGCATGAATGGAATCCGAGTGAGAGCGATCTTCCACTTGAAACACAGCGAGTAATTAAGGATTCGGCAGGAAACATATTGGCAGATGGCGACACTGTCACGATTATCAAAGATATGAAAGTAAAAGGCAGTTCATCGACTCTTAAGGTCGGTACTAAAGTTCGCAATATTCGCCTCGTTGATGGTCCAGGTGATCACGATATCGATGCAAAAGTCGATGGTTTTGGCCCAATGAATCTCAAATCAAGCATCGTGAAGAAGGCGTAATTAGAGTATTTCGTGAACTTTCTTTGGTGCAAAAGTAAAAATTGTAAGGGCAGCTGCAAATGCAACAATCATGATCATGCGCATACTGAGCATTGTGCCGTGCTGGAACGATTCGAAAGCCTTCTGTCTTAGAGATTCAAATTGAACTTCCATTCCAGCGGGAGCTTTCATACTTGTAAAAGCGATGGAGTGACTTACTTGATCAGCAAGTTTTATAGGTAATTGCTTTACGGATTCAGCCATTCCACTGCGATAAGCAGAATTGAGAATTGCGCCTACGAGTGCGATACCGAGCGCGCTTCCTAGTTCGCGTGAAACATCATTGACGGCAGATGCAACGCCTTGTTTTTCCGCGGGAAGAGAATTGGTTATTGCAGTAGTTGCAGGCGTTGAAGCAAGGGCCATTCCAAAACCAAAGAGTGCAAGACCGCCCCAAAAATGCGCATAAGAAAAAGTGAGTGACATAGTGCTAAATACATACATGCCACATCCAAGAATTGTGAGTCCTAATGAACCGAGATATTTCTGTGGAATCCTCTTGCTCAATACACCTGCAACTCGTGACATTGGCAAAACAATAAATGGAACGAGCAAGAGTTTGAGAACTGCTTGCCACGGCGTAAAACCATAGACAAATTGTAAGAATTGAAGCCCGACGAAGATAAAACCGAATTGTCCAAAGAATTGAAGCATTATCGAGAGTGAACCCATGGTGAATCCCCGATTAGTAAATAGCCGAGGATCGAGCAGAGGCGCTTGTCGTTTTAGTTCAACAAGAATAAAAGTTGGAAGCGCAATAAGTGCAACGCTAAAACCAAGAACAGATTGGAGGGAACTCCAGCCAAATTCAGCGCCGTCAATAATTCCATATACAAGTCCACCAACAAGGGCAATGGAAATAAGTCCACCAGTCACATCGAGTTTTCTACCTGTTTCATCGGCAGAATTTGGAACAACTGCAAGAGCCCCAATGAGACCTAATAAAGCAAGAACTACATTGAGTGCGAAGAATGAATGCCACGAGTAATAACGCATTAGAAATGCGCTTCCAAAGAGACCGATAAATGCACCACCACCTGCAACACCCACCCAGACACCAACTGCGCGTGAGCGATCCTCTGGTGGAAACGAAGTTGTAATGACAGAGAGCGTTGAAGGCATGATGAATGCGGCGCCAATACCCATGACTGCTCGTAAAGCAATGAGATTACCGACGCTATTTACGAATAAACCATAGGAAGAGACGATGATGTAAATAAGCAAACCAAAAACTAAGCCATTCTTACGCCCGAACCGATCTGAAAGTGCGCCTGAAATAAGCAATAGCCCGGCAAAGACAACAGTGTAGGCATCCACTATCCAGGTGAGCTGAGTCTGTGTTGCGCCTAAATCTCTAGCAATTGAGGGGAGTGCAACATTGAGACCAGCTACTGCAGAAATCACGGTCATCAAACTCAGCGCGATTGCGGGAAGTGTCAGAGGATGAATCTTCTGTGGCATGGCCTTGATATTACGCTCTTGCAAATGACTTAGTAAGCAGTTTCGCTATTTTATATTGAAATTGAGTGTCACCTTCACGACATCATCGAGTTCAAGCTCTTCGCCTAAGCGGACTACATTTTTTATTGGTAATCGATAAAGACCATCTTTAGGGATAAGCGCCGTGGTAAAAGTTGTTTTACCGATCAAACTTTCTACGGGTATGACGCCCCAGCCATATGTAAGCATTGTCGATAACTTCTTTATTTCAGCGCTCTCTTTTTCGGGCACTGTAATGAAATGAAATGGTGATGGCCCACGCCAGTAGTAGAGCTCATTTTCAAATTTGATTTTCATTTGGAATGTTCTATTTGTTGAGCCAGAATCGCATCATGGACATATTGCGCTAGTCCACGTGCGCGATCGTCGTAATACTTCTTGAAGCGTGGGTCGGCGATATACATGAGCGCCAAATTCTTCTGCATTTCAACTGAACAGTCATAGAACCATTTACTTATTGCATCGCGGTGAGCCACGACAGCTGCTTGCGCTTCGGAAGAGTCGATAGCCAGACTATTACCGAATGCATAGGCAAAAGCTTCAGTAACGGCTTCTTGATCGACTTTCGCTAATGCGAAATCTGCGTGCGAATACTTTGAAGTACGTGCCTTTGATTCTCGATACGCATCGGTATCACCCCAGCGTTCTTGCACTTCCTCTTCGTACTCATTCATGTGGTCAGTTTAGTACAACAGATACTTATAGACTCATAAAGTGAATAATCGCGAGGCAATAAAGAAGAGCCTTCCCATATTCATTACGGCAATAAATATGCGAACTGGAATCACAATTCTGGGCCCGCTGATCCCGATATTCAAAGAGCAGTATCACCTCAGCTCTTTTCTTCTATCTTTTCTTACCTCACTCTCAATCGTGGCTTTTGCCGGCAGCGCCTTCCTCATGCCCCTCGTTGGAAAAATCGGTGGAACGAATCGAGTAATTTCAGTTGCACTTATTGTTCTAACGACTTCAGTATTTCTAAGAGCCGTAGGAACCGTTCATCTCTTATTTCTGGCTTCGCTCACGCTGGGAATTGCAATCGCAGTGCTGAACTTTTCACTGCCTGTATGGGTCAAAGAGAATGTGCCAAAACATTCAGGACTTATTACGGGCATCTACATAACAATTATGGGCATCTTTGCCAATTTTGCTGTTGCTGTTGCGGTTCCACTTGCACATGCAACTTCTTGGGGTTGGCGTTTATCTATGGTTCCCTGGATTGTAATTGGCACAGTCTCATCAGTATGGTGGCTTATAAGAAATTCAAAGATTTCAAGTGATTCACATTTACCAGTTGCCACAAAATTTCATAAAGAATTATTGAGGAAACCTGCTGCGTGGAGCATTGCGCTCTACTTTGGTTTCCAAGCAATGATGGGTTACGGCTCATCTACATGGCTGCCAACAATTCTTGTGGCTAAAGGATTTACATTAAGTCAGGCGGGGCTCTGGTTATCTATCTCTGGATTTACTGGCTCAATTGTTGGAATCGGTGCACCGTACTTCGCTTCTAAATTGCGTGACTTTAGAATTTTGCTCTCCGTTGTTGCTTTCATTATTACTGCTTCTTTTACTGCAATGATTTTTGATCACGGTTGGCATTTAGTTATTTGGCTATTGCTTTCAAATTTTGCATTTTCTTTTGCTTTTCCATTATCGCTCGTACTTACTGTGACTCGAAGTGTTGAGGCAGGGGAAACGCGTTCCTTATCAATCATGGCGCAGTCCATTGGCTATTCAATGGCTGCTCTAGCGCCGGGCATCGTGGGAGGTATTTTCGATCTCACGCATAACTGGAATACCGCATTGCTCTTCGTCATTGGGCTAGGTGTTATTTTGATTGGTGTGGGCTATTTCGCAGGAAGTCCAGAGAAGATTCGAATCGAAAAATAGGTTCCTTTGAGATATTCTTTGCCTAATTAAGGGGAGTACCTCGCTACAGCTATCTCGTCAATACGGTGTAAAAACCCGGGAAGTTGGCCGCGCAAGCGGTTAGGGAGACCTTGACCATTTTACTAATGGCTATCAAGGGAGTACTGAATGCATGTTTCATCCACAATCTGGCTAATAACTATCGCGCTTATTCTTGTTTTGGTTGCAGTAGATCTACTCACTGCAAGTAGAAAGCCACGAGATATAAAGTTTGGCGAAGCGAGTATGTGGACTCTTTTTTATGTAGGAATCGCACTTCTC